>CAZDFL010000056.1:0-9018 GCA_964504835.1 uncultured Zetaproteobacteria bacterium | reverse complement strand
TCCTGCCCTCGTTTGATTATAGCAGAAAAATAATCCATCACATACGCTCCGGTGCGGATACGCCCAGAATGGACAGCGCATTACCAATCACTTGGGCAACCGCCCGAATCAGCACGATACGCGCAGCCGTCAGCGCTGCATCATCGGTGACTACTTTATGCTTGTGATAAAAGCTGTGGAAATCCGCAGCCAACCGCATCACATACGTGGCCACCCGGTAGGCTTCCAACTGAGTGGCTGATTTCTTGAGCATATCGGGATAGGCCAACAGATGGGCGATCAGGCGCTGTTCTTGGTGCGAGGTCAGCACCGACACATCCACATCGTCGGCATCAGCAATAGCTACACCTTCATCTGCCGCCTTACGCAAAATCGCGGCGATACGGGCATGGGCATATTGCACATAAAAGACCGGATTTTCGTCATTCTGTTTCTTGGCCGCTTCCAGATCGAAATCGAGTTGAGATTCCACCCTGCGCGTCATAAAATTAAAACGCACCGCATCCGAGCCCACTTCATCCACCACTTCGCGCAGGGTGACAAAGGTGCCAGCCCGTTTGGACATTTTCACCGGCTTGCCGTCACGGGTCAGATTCACCATCTGAACGAGTAACACATCCGGCTGTGCGTCAGTTTTGATCAGCGCCTTCATGGCCGCCTGCACGCGCGTGACATAACCGCCGTGATCCGCGCCCCAAATATCAATCATGCGATCAAAGCCGCGCTGATGCTTATCATAATGGTAAGCGATATCGGCAGCGAAATATGTGGCTGTGCCATCCTGCTTGGCCAGCGGACGATCCACATCATCGCCGAATTCGGTGGTGCGAAATAATAATTGTTCGACCGGCTGATAATCGGTGATTTCCTTACCCTTGGGTGGCGGCAGGGTGCCACGATATACCAGGCCATCATTCTTGAGCCGTTCAATCAATTCGCTAACGCTGCCGCTGCTGTGCAAACCCTGTTCGGAAAAATAGACATCGAATTCAATACCGATAGCAGCCAGATCAGCCCGGATCATAGCCATATTGGCATCAATGGACTGTTGACCAATCAGAGACAATCGTGCTGATTCATCCATCGCCTGCAATTGCTGATAATCATTTTTCTCCAATAATTCGCGGCCAATCTGGATAATATAATCACCCGGATAAGCGCCGTCAGGAAACGCAATCGTTTCGCCCTGCAACTCTTGCATGCGTAACCAGACGCTGTTGGCCAGCACGCCAATCTGGGCACCGGCATCATTGATATAATATTCACGCTTCACGTCATGACCAACTGCGCTCAAAACATTGGCCAGCGCATCGCCGACCACGGCGCCGCGCCCGTGCCCGACATGCATCGGCCCGGTCGGATTGGCCGACACGAATTCGAGATTGATCTTTTCACAATCTGTTGCGCTGGCGCGGCCATATTGCGCGCCTGCTTTGATGATGGTTTTTAGCGCCACCGCTTCGCTGGCCTGTTTTAAGCGGATATTGATAAATCCGGGACCGGCGATTTCCGCCCCTTCCACCGCATCAGGCCACTGCACCACATTGAGAATACGTGCCGCAATCTGCTGTGGGCTCTGCTTCAACACGCGCGCCAGCGGCATGGCTACATTGGCGGCATAATCGCCATGTTCTTTCTGTTTGGGGCGATTCAGCACAACCGGCGGTATCGCAGCATCAGGATGCTCTGCCAGTAAAATTTCCAGCGCCTGCTGTATTGCCTGTTCCAATGCCTGTTTCACGTTTTTCTCCGCTCAATCAAATTCGGCGCATGGTAACCGCCTTCATCCAATCTTTCACGGGGCAAGCGGCGCTGGCATCATGGCACTGAATTTGCTCTTCCATCAATAAGCGGAAAAAAGGAGGGGTCGTGCCTCAACAATCACTTCAGCGACAGCGACTGGTCTATTTATGTGACAACCTGCTATCGGCTGTCGCTGCCGCCATGCTTCAGAAGCCATACAGCGCCGATGTGCTGGAAGCCACCATTCAGACTCTTGACTGAATGGTTTGATAGCTGGCTCCGGAGGTGCCGCTTCAGCCGCGCATTTCTTATGTATTTGCGCATCAATGTGCTTGCAGGATGAGGAAAAATGAAGGTGTTTTTGTGAATCAACAACCACTCAAGCGGCAGCAGCTGGCAAATTTAAGCAACAACCTGATTTCTTCAATCGTTGCCGTATTGCTTGGCGTTATGATTGTTGGCTGGGTTTTCCACAATCTTGTTGATCCGCTCATCCTGTATGGTTGGTTGCTTGCGGCACTACTGATTACGGCTTTCCGCGCATGGTCTTATTTCTGGATCAAAAAGCACCTTGATCAGCCGGAACTGTTTCCCTTGATCGAAAAACTATTGATTGCTTGCGCCGCTTCTGCCGGCATAACATGGGGTGTCGGGTCCATCCTGTTGGCTATGCCTACAGATATAGTTTACTGGGTTTTTATTGCTTTTGTCGTGGGCGGTTATGCTTCTGGCCTGGTGTTTACAACCTCGGCTTCGCTAGCTGCCTTTGCGGCTTACTTCTTCCCGACCATCTTGCCGATTACCGGCTGGTTTCTTCTTCAGGATGAACCAAGAGCGCTGTTGATGGGGGTATTATTGCTCATTTTTATTGCTGCATCCTTGCAGGCGGTGCGCAATGCCAACCGTATGTTGCTGGATAAATTTGTCCTGTTTGCAGAAAAAAAAGCCTTGTTCGACTCGTTGGAGATTCGTAATCAGGAGCTTCAGCAAGCCAAGGAAGGTGCCGATAGCGCCAATGCCGCGAAAACTCGTTTTCTGGCGGCGGCCAGCCACGATATGCGCCAGCCCATGCAGGCCATGCGCCTGTATCTGGATGTGCTGGCCGAGCGACTGGAGCAGACAGACAACCGGGCTATCATCAGCAAGTTGCAGACTGTGCATACAGACCTTAGCCGGTTATTGGAGTGTTGCCTTGATATTTCACAGCTCGATGCTGGTGTCATCAGTCCACAACTTGAAATATTCAATCTGAATGAATTTCTACATCGCTTGCATGAACAATTCCTGCCTCTTGCTCATGAGGCAGGCCTGAGTTTTCAGCTACACCTGCCTGCCAGGGACGTTCTGGTTTATTCTGACCCTAGTTTTGTCAAGGTGATTTTGGCAAATCTGATCAGCAACGCGATTCGTTACACCAGGCAGGGCGGCATTCTTCTGGCCGCAAAACAGCATGGGACTGCCATGCGCCTGGAGGTATGGGATAACGGACCGGGCATTGAACAAAGCAAACAGGATGAGATTTTTCAGGAGTTTGTACAGCTGGCTGAACCTGAGCATGGTGGTAATCCGGGCGTAGGACTGGGTCTCGCCATAGCCAGTCGCATGTGCCGTCAGTTGGGTGATCGGATTCGGGTGCGCTCCAAGCTTGGCAGAGGCTCGGTATTTTCCTTCGATGTGCCACTGGAATCATACGCTGAACAGGTGGAAGAATGCCATGAAGCAACGCAGGAGTTTGTCAGTCTGGCGGGCATGCTTGTGTTTGTGCTTGATGATGAGGCTCAGATTCGCGACAGCCTTGGCATGATGTTGAAACAATGGCAATGCAAGGTGATGAGCTTTTCAGATCAGCAACAGGCACTTGCGGCGATGCAGCGCATGAAAGGAGCACCCGATGCGATTATCGCCGACTATCATCTGGCGCACGAAAAAACAGGCATCGACGCGATTCAACAGTTGCAGAAACAGGCTTGCAAAAACATACCGGCATTGCTGCTCTCCGGAGATACAGATTCTGCCCGGATCAAAGAGGCGCTGGATGCAGGATTTCCGCTGCTGAACAAACCGGTGGAGGCGTTCCGTTTGCGTCTGTTTCTGGAATCACGCTGAACCTGCTGCGCTTATTACAGCGTAACTATTCAGCAATGATTACAACAGTTTTTGCAGCACTGCCTCATTGACCGCTTCGGTACGATTCTTTGCTCCGAGCGTCGTCAGAATGCATCGCACATGCGTTTTGACTGTGGACAAACTGATATCCAGCACAGAGGCGATTTCATCATTCGACATGCCCTGGCGAATCAATCGCAGTACATCAAACTGTCTGCTGGTTAGTATATTCGGGAACTCGCCCGAGCCAAGAGCAGGCATTGCTTCAGCGGGAATGTATGTGCCACCACTGAGAATCAGATCAATAGCAGCGAGCATGGCTTTACCCGTCGTTGTTTTGGGAATAAAACCGACAAAGCCCAAGGCAAGACATTGCTGGATAAACTGCGGCGCAATGGTGCCAGAAAGCGCCACGACCTTGATATCGGGAGCCGTGGCAGTCAATTGCTGTAGCACTTGAAACCCGTGCATATCAGGCAAGGTCAGATCAAGCAGGATCATATCCAGATCAGGGTATTGAGCAACAATCTCCAGCGCCTCTTTACCACTGCCAGCCTGTAGCAGAGACAGCGCATCGCCATGGCGTTCCTTGAGCAACAGCATCAGGCTGTCGCACAACAGGGCATGATCATCAACGATAAGTATTTTCACAAACTCCTCCTGAGTAAAAAAACCCCATTCTTTCTTCGCTATCGTTTGAAATAAAAAATAGAGTAATGATGGGAATGCTATCGACTTTGGCGCTAGCAAAAACAACTCTAAAGGATGGTCTATCTCATCCTTCAGGATTATACATGCTTTCAATGTGGAATAGTAGAGTGCGCCTGAATTTACCCCCCCTATCTATTTTTCTGCATTAGCAGCCAACAGAGCTGCATCATCGTCAGGTTTTTTGGAGGTGTTTGATTAAATATCTGAGCATTATCGATTCAATGATGGATGGCGTGATCATCTCAAATCGGGATGGCATCATAGCATTTGCCAGTCAAATGGCCTGTAACATGCTTGGGTATGCAGACAAAGAGCTGAAGGGAAAGCCTGTAGAAATGCTGATGTCCGAAGCATTCAGACATGCGCATATAATCCAGCGAGCTGACTACATGGAGAACCCACACCAGCGCTCCATGAATCAGGGCAAACGATTTATGATATTGCGCAAAGATGGCACGCAATTCCCTGCCGCCATTAGCCTTAACCCGATAGAGCTTGATGGTGAAGCACAGGTATGTGTATCCTTTCAGGACTTGAGCCAACAGGAAGCCGAAGCCATCCAGCGGGAGCAGTCTCAAAAGCTTGAGGCCCTGGGTGAAATGGTCAGTGGCATCGCACATAATTTTAATAATGTTATCGCAGGTATCGCTGGGCAGGCCTATTTATTGGGCAAGCATGAGCAGTTGTCGGAGAAAGGGATGATCAGGGTTGAGTCGGTCAATGCACTCTGTAACCAGGCCGCTGACATTATCAAACAACTGATGACCTATGCTCGCCACCAAAGTGATGAATACAGTGATTTTTCGATTGCTGATATCATGCGCGATGTTGTAACGATAGCCAAAGTCACAGCGCCGGAAAAAATAGTCATCCACACCGATGTCGAAAAAAGCGATGCGCGCATGCATGGTTCGGCCAACCAGATCCAGCAGACCATGCTCAACCTGATCAATAATGCCATCCATGCCATTGGTGATGCCGAGGGCGTTATTAAGATTACGGCAAAACTTTGTGCCGGGGATGATTGCTCTTTCAAGCCATGTTTAGTGAATCGCAGTGATTCAGCTTCGGTGCTGTGTGTTCAAGTGTGCGATAATGGCAAGGGTATTTCCAAACAACACCAACATCGCATTTTCGATCCCTTCTTCACCACCAAGCCGAAAGGTCAGGGTACCGGGCTGGGGCTATCGACGTCCTATGGTATTATCAAAAAGCATGGCGGTGACATTTCCGTCAGCAGCAAAAAAGGCGAAGGTTCCACCTTTCAATTTAATTTGCCTGTTGTGGCCGGGGCGAGGAAAACAGAAAAATCGACTGAAGCTTTAATCCCCGCCATCACGAATCAAGCGGCATCCATACTGATTATTGATGATGAACCCAGCATTTGCAATATACTTGCGGATATACTTGAAGGATTTGGATATACCACATTCACCGCTATTGATGGTCAACAGGGCATTGAAATGTTCACCCTGCATCAACAGAGCATTGACCTGGTGATTAGTGATGTCGCCATGCCGAGGTTGGATGGGCATGAATTACTGGCTAAAATAAGGGCGATAGCGCCAAATATGCCATTCCTGTTTATTACCGGTTACGAGGGTAATCTAATGGATGCGTTTGTTGGCGATGATCGAACCAACGTGCTCTTGAAGCCATTTGATTTTGCCATGCTCAGCCATGAGGTTCATCGACTGGTACATGGATAATTAAACCTTGAGTCGCGGATCTATCAATGCTGGCAGCCACGACAATAAAACGTGCTGCGGCCAGCCTGCGTGATGCGTTTAATGGGTTCTCCACAATGGAAGCATGCTTCACCTGTCCGGCCATAAACCTGAAAGCTGTGGGCAAAATAGCCGGGCTTGCCATCGGCATGGACGAAGTCGCTAATCGTGCTGCCTCCGGCTGCAATCGCTTCGGTCAATACCTGCTTGATGATGTCAGATAATCGAGCCAACCGTTGGGAAGAAATTCTGCCTGCCGCACGAGCCGGGTGAATGCCTGCCCGAAACAGCGATTCGGCCGCATAAATATTACCAACGCCAACCACAGTTGCAGCATCCATAATGATATTTTTAATCGGCGCTTTGCGCCCTGCACAACATGCGGCCAGATGATCGCTGTTAAACACATCCGATAATGGCTCCGGCCCGAGCTTGTTAAACCACGCATGCCTTTCCAGTTGTGCGCTATCCAGCAAACCGGCATAACCGAACCGGCGGACATCGCGATAACGCAGACTGCTCCCATCGCTCAAATCAAAGCGCACATGTTCATGCGCGCAGGCCTCAGCTTTTTGGGGCAGAACATGAAACTGACCGGTCATGCCCAGATGCCAGACCAGCGTCCGGTTACCATTGTTCAACGCGAACAGCAGATATTTGGCGCGGCGTCGAACGCCACTGATCTGATTTCCGACCAAGGTGGCCAAATCCGGCAGTGGATAGCGCAGATTCGGGCGATGGCAGACAACATGCGTGATTTCCTTACCGACCAATAACGGCTCAAGTCCAGCTCGAATCGTTTCAACTTCAGGCAGTTCAGGCATGAGATGTGATCATGCCTGTTGACTTGTGCCGTCATTCCCGCGAATGACATATTTTTTCAACTACGAAGCGGCCAACTGGCGCAACACATAATGCAGGATACCGCCGTGGCGGTAGTAATCCCACTCTTTGGGCGTGTCGATACGCACGATGGCTTTGAACGAGATATCATCGGCTGTTACCGTGACTTCACGCGCCCCCTCTTCGACGCCGGTAATACTGAATACCTCACGACCACTCAAACCCAACGATGCAGGTGATTCTCCATCCATAAACTGCAATGGCAGAATGCCCATGCCAACCAGATTGGAGCGGTGGATACGCTCATAACTCTCGGCAATCGCGGCGCGAATACCGAGCAGGGCAGGCCCTTTGGCAGCCCAGTCGCGTGATGAGCCGGAACCGTATTCTTTCCCGGCGATAACTATGGCCGAGACATTGTCGGCTTTATATTGCATGGCGGCTTCATAAATACTGGTCTGTTCGCCATCCGGCAAGTGAGTCGTGACGCCGCCTTCGGTGCCCGGAGCCAACTGATTGCGCAGACGGATATTGGCGAAAGTGCCTCGCATCATCACTTCATGGTTGCCACGCCGCGAGCCATAGGAATTGAAATTTTTCTGATCTACACCGTGTTCACGCAAGTAGTGGCCAGCCGGAGAATCTGCTTTGATGGCACCGGCCGGGGATATATGGTCGGTGGTCACCGAATCGCCAAGCAAGGCTAAAACACGGGCGTTTTCAATATCGGCTATGCTGCCCGCCTCTTTGCCCATGCCTGTGAAATAGGGCGGATTCTGGATGTAAGTGGAATCATCTTCCCATGCGAAACGCTCGCCTTCGGGTGCTGCCAGATTCTGCCAGTTGGCATCGCCGGCAAAAACATCGGCATAGGATTTGGTGAATTGTTCACGCGATACGCCGGCTACAGCTTCGGCTACTTCGGCCTGCGTTGGCCAGATGTCTTTTAAATAAACGTCATTGCCATCCGCGCTTGTACCCAGCGGATCGTTATACAGATCAATGTTCATGGTGCCTGCAATGGCGTAAGCCACCACCAACGGTGGGCTGGCCAGATAATTCATGCGCACTTCAGCATGTACGCGGCCTTCAAAATTACGGTTGCCGGACAGTACGGCGCAGACGGAAAGATCACCCTCGGCAATGGCTGCGGATACTTCCGCAGGCAGCGGGCCGGAATTGCCGATGCAGGTCGTACAACCATAACCCACGACATGAAAGCCCAGCTGTTTTAATGGCTCAATCAAGCCTGCACCCTGCAAATATTCGGTCACCACCAGCGAGCCGGGGCCGAGCGATGTTTTCACCCACGGGGCTGCATTCAGCCCCAGCGCAGCCGCTTTTTTGGCCACTAAACCTGCGCCGAGCATGACCGATGGGTTGGAGGTATTGGTGCATGAGGTGATGGCGGCAATGACGACTGCGCCTTCATCTATCGTAACATCCTGACCCTTGATGCGGGTATTCACAGCTCTGGAATTCAACCCGGCTTCGGATTTGATTTGTGTAACGGCGCTGGCAAAACTCGTCTTGGCATCGCTCAGGGCAATGCGATCCTGTGGCCGTTTCGGGCCGGAGATGGATGGCACGACGGTGCTGATATCCAAGCCCAGATTCTCGCTGTAGGTCGCCGTGACAGATTCATCGCGGAACATGCCCTGCGCTTTGGCATAGGCTTCGACCAGTGCGATATTCTCTTCGGAACGACCGGACAAGCGCAGATAATTCAGAGTTTCATCATCAATCGGAAAGATGCCGCAGGTCGCACCGTATTCCGGTGCCATATTGGCGATGGTAGCGCGATCAGCCAGCGGCAGATGATTCAAACCCTCACCATGAAATTCAACGAATTTCCCAACCACGCCATGCGCTCTTAGTATTTCCACAA
>CAZDFL010000055.1:0-9033 GCA_964504835.1 uncultured Zetaproteobacteria bacterium | reverse complement strand
AGGGTCGTTTCCGTCAGAACCTGCTCGGTAAACGTGTGGATTATTCCGGTCGTTCGGTGATTGTGGTTGGCCCGGATTTGAAATTACATCAGTGCGGCCTGCCCAAGAAGATGGCGCTGGAGCTGTTCAAGCCGTTCATCTACAACAAGCTGGAATTACGCGGTCTGGCCAACACCATCAAGGCATCGAAAAAACTGGTTGAGCAGGGCATCCCTGAGGTATGGGATATTCTGGCCGAAGTGATTCATCAGCATCCGGTTATGCTCAACCGTGCGCCAACCTTGCACAGGCTTGGCATTCAGGCCTTTGAACCGGTCTTGGTGGAAGGTAAAGCCATTCGCCTGCATCCACTGGTTTGTACCGCGTTTAATGCCGATTTCGATGGCGATCAGATGGCTGTGCATGTGCCATTGTCGATTGAAGCGCAGACGGAAACGCGTGCGCTGATGATGTCCACCAATAACATCCTGTCGCCTGCCACCGGCAAGCCGGTGATTGTGCCAACGCAGGATATGGTTCTGGGCATCTATTATTTGAGCCGCGAACGTCCGTTTGGCAAGGGCGAGGGCATGGTGTTTTCGTCTCCGGCAGAAGTATTGCGGGCTATGGATGCAGGTGCAACGGAACTGCATAGCCGTATTGTTTGCCGCATTCGTGGCAAGCGTGAAAACACCTCGGTTGGCCGCGCGATCCTGTCTACCATTCTGCCAGATGAAATGGAATTCTCCTGCATTAATCGCGAGTTGACTAAAAAGGATGTAGCACAGCTAATAGAAGATTGTTATCGCGTGGCTGGTAATAAGGCGACTGTGCTGTTGGCAGATCGTCTGAAAGTGCTTGGTTTTACCTATGCAACGAAATCCGGCGCTTCATTTGCGCTCTGTGACGTGGTGGTGCCGGACAGCAAGGCCACGACCGTTGCTGCAACCGAAGCTGAAGTTGCCAAGGTTCAGAAACAGTATGCCGATGGCTTGATTACAGCTGGCGAGCGCTATAACAAGGTGGTCGATTTATGGACGCATACCACTGAGAAAGTGGCGCGCGCCATGATGGATAATTTGTCCACCGAAGTGCTGACCAGTGCCGATGGTACGCAAAAGGAAGAGACCAAAAGCTTTAACCCGGTATATATGATGGCCGATTCCGGTGCGCGTGGTTCGGCCCAGCAGATTCGTCAGCTAGCCGGTATGCGTGGTCTGATGGCCAAGCCGGACGGTTCGATTATCGAAACGCCGATTACCGCCAACTTCCGCGAAGGTCTGACCATTCTGCAATACTTCATCTCCACCCATGGTGCGCGTAAAGGTTTAGCAGATACGGCGTTGAAAACCGCCAACTCCGGTTATCTGACCCGTCGTTTGGTCGATGTGGCCCAGGATGCGGTGGTTCGCGAACAGGATTGTGGCACCACCGGTGGCGTCACCCTGACCGCGCTGGTGGAAGGCGGCGAAGTGATTGAGCCTTTATATGAGCGTGTGCTGGGTCGCGTATTACAGTCCAGCGCCGTCGATCCGATTTCCGGCAATGAGGTTGCTCCGGCCGGTGCCATGGTCAATGAGGAACTGGCTGAAAAGATTGATGAGGCTGGTATTGAAGTGGTGCGCATCCGTTCCGTACTGACCTGTGAAGCAGAAGAAGGCGTTTGTGCGAATTGTTATGGTCGTGATTTGGGTCATGGCACGCCAGTCGGTATTGGCGAAGCAGTCGGTGTGATTGCCGCTCAGTCCATTGGCGAGCCGGGAACACAGCTGACCATGCGTACCTTCCATGTTGGCGGTACGGCTTCCCGTTCTGCCGAGCAGGCGCATGTGGAAGCGAAGTTCGGTGGCGTAGCCAAGCTGGAAGAGGCTATTACAGTAACGGATACGCATGGTTCCGAGATTGTTATTAATCGCCATACCGAGGTGGTGATTAGTGATGCTCAGGGCAAGGAGATGGAACGTCATCGTATTCCTTATGGTGCGCATTTGCTGGTCAAAGATGGCGCTGCAAGCAAGGCTGGCGATAAACTGGCCGAATGGGATCCATACACGATGCCGCTGATTGCTGAGTGTGACGGTCGTATTCGTTTCGTTGATCTGGAAGAAGGCATCACCATGAACGAGCTGTCCGATGAAGTCACCGGCCTGTCGAGCCGCGTGGTAACGCAGCAGGTAGCCACCCGCAAGGATGCCTTGCGTCCGCAGATTCAGTTGGTTGATCCGAAAGATCCGGATGGCGATCCGATTGTACTGGTACGTACCAATACGCCAGCGCGTTATTTCCTGTCGCCGGGCGCGATTATGAATGTGGAGAACGAAACCGAAGTGAAAGCGGGCGAAGTGCTGGCCCGTATTCCACGCGAAGCCGGCAAGACCAAGGATATTACTGGTGGTTTGCCGCGCGTGGTCGAGCTGTTCGAAGCGCGCAAGCCGAAAAATCTGGCCTTTATTGCCGGTGCTGATGGCGTAATCTCCTTTGGTAAGGATATTCGCGGTAAACGGCGTGTGTATGTGGAGCCTGCTGATGGTTCCGATCACCTGGAATATCAGATTCCTAAGGGTTCGCAGATTCTGGTTCAGGAAGGCGACCGCGTACGTCGGGGCGAGCGCCTGATGGAAGGTTCTCCTGCTCCGCAGGATATTCTGAAGGTACTGGGCGTGGAAGCGCTGGCCAACTACCTGACCGATGAAATTCAGGAGGTCTATCGTCTACAGGGCGTGAAGATCAATGATAAGCATATCGAAGTGATTGCCCGCCAGATGATGCGCAAGGTTCAGATTATTGATCCGGGCCAGTCGGAATATGTGGCCGGGGAACAACCGGTGCGCAAACATGCCTTGCAAACCAATCGCAAGCTGGTTGCTGAGGGTAAAGCGCCGGCAACATTTGAGCCGATTCTGCTGGGTATTACCAAGTCGTCATTGAGTACCGACTCGTTTATTTCAGCCGCATCATTCCAGGAGACCACGCGAGTGATCACGGAAGCAGCCCTTGCAGGTAAGGTCGACTGGCTGATGGGCCTGAAAGAGAACGTGATTCTCGGACGCCTGTTGCCGGCCGGAACAGGTCTTGCTAACCGCAATGCACCGAGACCTGCAAGTGCAGAAGTTGACGATGCAGAAGAGGTCGCTAAAACAGCGCCCTCCGAATCAGCACCTGATATCGAAGTGGTGGAAGAATTGGCTCAGGTTATCAATGATAGCTCTGAGGTGGAGCAAGCCGAAAACAAGGCCGCGTAAGCTTCCATTCAAACCAAACAAGGGAGCGCCAATGGCGCTCCCTTGTTGCTTTCTGATGATGAAGGTGAAGGGTTGTCGCGTAGGTTAAAACGTCAAATGGGTGATGTATGAATTCCAAAGCAATTGCAATCATGGTTTCAGGGCGTGGCAGTAATTTGGAGGTTATTCTTCAATCGGTTGCGGCGGGCGTATGCCCGGTGAATGTACAACTGGTGATTTCCAACAAAGCCGATGCTCCGGCGCTTGAGATTGCCCGCCAGGCCGGTGTGCCACATGTGGTTTATCTCAATCCGAAAGATTATCAGGATCGTGCACATTTTGATGCAGCTTGTGCTGATTTAATTGATAAACACGCCTGTCAGTGGATTGTGCTGGCGGGGTATATGCGCATCCTGTCTTCCTTTTTTGTGCGCCGTTTCCCGGCACGAATTATCAATATTCACCCGGCCATCCTGCCTGCCTTTCCCGGTGCTCATGCGGTGGAAGATGCGGTGGATTATGGTGTCAAGGTTTCCGGTTGTACCGTACATCTGGTGGATGAAGTGCTTGATGGCGGCCCGGTTCTGGCTCAGGCGGTGGTGCCGGTACTCGATGATGATACATCAGATTCCCTGCATGCCCGTATTCAGATCGAAGAGCATAAAATTTATCCGGCCACGCTCAAGCGTATGGTGGAGCAAGGCTTCAGCATTGATGATCACAAGGTGATCTGGAAAGCGTAAGCGACGCCGAACCATGATTTTCTTAAAAAACCATATAAATCAACCATTAACATTAAATGTCTTCTGGCCTGTGCGTTAAGTCACAGCCTTGAATGAGGTGAGCAACGAGTGTTTGCGCTGTACTGATTGATTGGCTACGGGGAGAGAAACATGCATTTACAGGGTTATGGATTTAGATTGAAGTTGTTACATGCCATGTCTGCTTTGGCGTTGCTGGCTCTTTCGGCATGTGCCACACATAGCCAGCCTGTTACGCTTGATCAAAGTAAGCTGCAAAACCTCAGGGTGATCGGGCTACCGTTGTTTGCCGATAACAAGCGTATTGATGTTCGTCGCGAAAACCCGGTATACGGGATTATCGGTATTAGCGCCAAGGCGCTGCAACAAGCCGTGCGGGAGTATCACCGGATTCAGTATCAGGACGTCAACCCTGTCCTGCATCAGTATTGCGTGAACAGCATGCGACAGCGAATTAAACAGCGTCTGCTCAAGTTGGGCTACCGGGTCAGGGATCTGGATATGACATATTGGGAAGCGCAGTCGGCTTATCGGAAAAAAGATGTGCGCTTAAACGGTGTGGATGCATTACTGAAAGTGCGTATCAAGCGATTTGGCTATTTCTCCGCCTCGCCGTATAAACCGTATCGCCCCGGCATGGTGGTGACGGCTGACTTGATATCAACGCAGGAACGCAAGCTGCTTTCATCCAATGTCTATAATGTGGGTTATGATAAAGAGGATGTGTCCAATTTTGCGTTTCAGGTCAGCTATATGACGCATATCCATGTGGCAGACAGGCGTTATTTTTACCGCAATTTTAAAGCCCTGATGGCACATGCCAAAGTCAGTTCCAGGGGGTTGAAGTTTGTGGCCGGTGTGGCTGGTGAAAGCGTAGCTGGCGATTTAAGAAAGAGAAGCAAGCCCTACGCTATGGCCAGCAATTAACCCGGATCGGATTTACAGGGTTCATTCAGGCTGTTGTGCCATCGTGCAGCATATGATCCAGTCGTTTTTTGTGGCCGGAGTTGGCATTGGACAGTGGCAAACGAATAAAGAACGCTGAACCTTCCCCCGCCGTACTTTCCACCCAAATATCACCGCCGTGGGCATCCACAATGCGTTTGCAAATCGCCAGTCCCAAGCCTGCACCCTCACCGTCTTTGCGGCAGCGGGCATCATCGGCGCGAAAAAACCGGTCGAACAGACGCTGTTGCTGTTCGGCGGCAATACCGGGGCCTTCATCGCGTATGCACACAATGGCTGAATCGCCTTTGGCATGAGCCGTGAGATGAATACTGGAGTGCTCAGGCGCGTGTTTGAATGCATTGGATAACAGATTCATCACGGTGCGTTCGATCTGGCTGGCTTCACCCATAATTTCCAGCTCATCCTCGATTTGCATATCCAGCCCGACATGCTGGCTATCAAACAGAATCAGGTGTTGTTGCCCGACTTCCTGCAATAGCAGCGATAAATCGACCGGCGTTTGAACGATTTCCAGTTGGCCTGCTTCAGCGCGTGCCAGGGTTAGCAGGTCGTTCACAATGCGCTGAATGCGGTCAATCGTGCCCAGTTGCTGGTGCAAAATCTGTTGATACTCCACATCTGTACGCGGATGACGAAGAGCGACTTCGATTTCACCCTTGAGGATAGTCAGCGGCAGACGTAGTTCGTGCGAGGCATCGGCAGTAAAGCGTTTTTGGGCCTGAAAGCTGGCTTCCAGATCGGCGAACATTTTGTTGAGCACGCGCACCAGAATCTGGATTTCCTTATCCTGCGATTTGGATTTCAGACGCCGGGACAGATCACCGGCAGCCACGCCGCGTGCTGTGCTGGTGATCTCGTTGATTGGCTCCAGCGCCCGTTTGGCCATGTAATAACCGGCGGCGGCACTGATGACGATAGAAATCAGGCCGAGCATGCCGCCAACGATGTATAGCAGATTGAATACGGCGCGAATATCTGCCGTGTTGTGACCCAGCATCAGGGTGGCGACAATGCGACCTGAACTATGGATAGGAAAGGCAATGACGCGCACATTGGCCTTATTGAGCAGTGATCCTGTTGAGGCAAACGATGGTGTATCGGTGCGAAAAGCATGCCCCAGCGCCCGGCTGACATCATTGCCGCCCTTGTCGATCAGGGAACGATCAGAGCGAAACAGAATGCGCCCGTTAGCGCCGACCAGTTGAATCGCGCCCGGATAATGATCGGCGAAACTGCCCAGATGGCCGGACCAGAAATAAAACGGAGAGCTTTCCATCTCATTGGCCAGTGATGTGGCCTGTGCCATCAATTGTTCATCCAGTTCGTAATAGACCCGGCTGGAAAGAACAGTATACAGCACCACGGCCGCAAATAGCAGAATGCCGAATTCCAGTGAGATATAGAGCATGGCCAGTCTGCCGCGAAAGGTGCGGAATATGTTGGAGCGCATCCAGTAAATGATGCCTGTTGGGTGACGGGTCAGAATCGGTCTCGGTCAGTCGGGCTGCTCAGCTGGGCGGAGACTCATCGCTGAGCAGATAACCCTGGCCGCGCAGCGTGTGCAACAATGGCGGGTCAAATGATTTGTCGATTTTGGAACGCAGATGGCTGACATAGACATCGATCACATTGCTTTCCGGGTCAAAATTCATATCCCAGACGTGCTCACCAATGAGTGTGCGCGATAACACCTTGCCCTGATTGCGCAACAGGTATTCCAGTAGGGCGTATTCCTTGGTGGTCAGTCGAATGGGCGTATCATTGCGCGATACGCGGCGACTGATGGGATCGAGTTCCAGATCAGCCAGTTTCAGTACCGGCGATTTACTGTCCGACTGTCGGCGCAGCAGGGCGCGTACGCGCGCCAGTAATTCTTCAAAGGCGAATGGTTTGGCCAGATAATCATCGGCACCGGCATCGAGGCCGCGTACTTTATCTTCGACCGAGTCCCGTGCTGTCAGCATCAGCACTGGCGTGGCATCGCCGCTGGCACGCAGTTCGCGGCAAACCGTAATGCCGTTTTTCTTGGGCAGCATCAGATCAAGCAGGATCAGGTCATAATCATTGACTTCAGCCAGAAATTCGCCGTCCTCCCCATCATAAGAGACATCGACCGCATGGCCTTCCTCTTTCAGCCCTTTCTGAATAAAGTGAGCAACACGCTCTTCGTCTTCAACCACCAGAATCTTCATGCGGCTTAGTGTAGCATTGAACCCCGGCATGCGTGAAGCGCGAATAAGGAGGCGGCTGTTATGGATTATCGGATTATTGGCAAACAACGGGCATATCAGGGCTTTTTTGCGATGGATGAGTACACCCTAGAACATGATTGCTTTGGCGGGGGGCGCATGCAGATATGCCGTGAGAACATGGAACGGGGCGATGCCGCCGCCATCCTGCTCTATGATATGGCGGCAGATGAAGTGTTATTGCTCGAACAGTTTCGTATTGGCCCGGCGGTGCGTCAGGAAAATCCATGGCTGATAGAAATTGTGGCCGGCATGATTGATGAAGGGGAGAGCGCCGAACAGGCGATTATCCGGGAAGCGCAAGAGGAAGCTGGCTTTGTTCCCTCTGAAGTAACATTCCTTGGCCGCTATTATACGACGCCCGGTGCCTGTTCAGAACGCATCGATTTGTTTTTGGGCATGGTGGACAAACATAGCCCGGTCAGTGCGGGTGGCGGTTGTGCAGCAGAGCATGAGGATATTCGCAGCTTCTGGGTGCCGCGACAGACGGCAATGCAAATGGTCAGCGAGGGAAAAATCGGCTCAGGCGCACCCATGTTAGCGATACTCATGGCTTTTGGCTGCCAGGGCATTATCTAAGCCGCTTCACGCTCTGCGTCCTTCGCGTCCTCTGCGGTGAAATGCTTTTGATTTTATGTATAACCCGATATCAGCACCGCATCAGGCCACACCGATGGCTTCACGCCATGCCAGTACCAGACGAAATTCGTCATTACTCAAATCGACAGATAAATCGCGCTTGATTTCAGTCAGCGATGCATAGGGGTCGGCATCATCGAGTTCTTTCATCAGCGTATCAAAATCATCGCCGATAAATGCGGGTACATCAATATACTGACCCGCCCGGATGATGGCGACATAATGCTTGAGTACGGTTGTGTCGCTCACCCCTTGTGCTGCTGCAATATCTTGCAGACTGACGCCTTTGCGATACTGCCCCAGAATATAGGTTTGCGTTTCATGCAGACCTGGCCCCTTGGCAATCAGCATGGGGATATCTTTGCCTCCGATTTTGGCGTTCTTCTTGCCATCGCCACTTTCGACATGCTTGGCAATGAGTGTACGAAACACGTCACCATATTCTTCCAGTTTATGCTGGCCAACGCCGCTGATACGGCGCATGGCCTCTTCGGATACCGGTTTGCGCTGGCTCATTTCGGTGAGCGTCACATCGCTGAACACGACATGCGGCGGCACATCTTCCTTTTCGGCCAGATCTACTCGCAACAGGGAAAGCTTTTTGAATAGCACCTCATCGCGAGGCGTGCCGAGGCGTTTGAAATGACGCCGGATGCCCCGTTGATATTTGGCCAGCATGATTGGTTCGCCGGCACCGATACGTTCGGCTTTTTTGGTCGCCAGCATGGCGGCGCGCTTGGATACATCCTGAATAAAATAACCGAGATGCACCAACTGACGCAGAATGGACGTCCATTCATCGGCATTGATATCGGCACCTGTGCCATGGCTTTTTAACTGATCGTGTTTGTGCTCCATAATGCGTGCGTTTTTCGAACCGCGCAGCACATCAACAATATAACCCATGCCAAAATGGCCATTGACTTCACGCACGCATTGCAATGCCGCCTCGGCAAATTCAGTGGCGTCGTAAGTTTCGGGCGGATCAAGACAGATATCGCAATTGCCGCAAGCCTCATCCAGCGCCTCGCCGAAATAGCCCAGCAGCACGCGGCGGCGGCAGGTTAATGCTTCGGAAAAGGCCACCATACTGTTGAGTTTATGCACTTCGACCCGGCGCTGATCGATGTTTTCTACATTTTCAATCAGGCGGCGTACCAGATTCACATCGCCGGAGCCATACAACATCAGCGCTTCTGATTCCAGGCCATCGCG
>CAZDFL010000054.1:0-9198 GCA_964504835.1 uncultured Zetaproteobacteria bacterium | reverse complement strand
AATAATTGTTGCCATATTATGTACTACCTCCGAAAAACAGGCGGCGCACTATAGTAGGGTCGGCAGCCAGATGCAATGTTGTTTGCTTAGCGCGTGAAAATGAATTCATTTTGGGATGACAGTTCAGTATTGAAGCTGTAATCGGTCAGGTCGAATGTTTTTATATTTTCAGGATCGCTGATGCGATGTTGAATCAGGAAGCGGCTCATCAGGCCGCGCGCTTTTTTGGCGTTGAAGCTGATGATGCGATAAGTGCCTTTGCGATATTCCTTGAAAACAGGCGTGATAATGCGGCCTTTAATATTGGCAGTGTTGATGGAAGAGAAATATTCATTGGAGGCGAGGTTGATCAGGATATCATCACCCTGATCGGCCAGAGCCTGATTGATGGTTTCGGTAATCGAATCGCCCCAGAACTGGTAGAGATTGCGGCCATAACCGGTCGCCAGCCTGGTGCCCATTTCGAGCCGATAAGCCTGCATTAGATCGAGTGGGCGCAAGACGCCGTACAGACCGGAGAGGATACGCAGGTGCTGCTGCGTGAAATCAATATCATCGGCCTTGAGTGTGGCCGCATTGAGCCCCTGATAAACATCGCCGCAGAAGGCGAACAGCGCTTGCTTGGCATTGTCCGGCGTGAACGGCGTATGCCAGTCCTGATAGCGCTGCATATTCAAATCGGCCAGTTTCATCGACAGCTTCATCAAATCGGCTATTTCAAAACTGTCTTTGTCGCGCATCACAGCAATCAGTTCGGCAGCCTTGTCCAAATGAACGGGCAGCGTGAAGTCGGAGACCGGGGCCGGGGTGTTGTAGTCGAGTTTTTTGGCAGGTGAGATGGCAATCAGCATGGCGATATACTATGCTTGCTTTTGCATACATTTCCACCCCGGAGGTTGTGGCTTTGGAAATCAATCAACATGTCGAAGTATTGATGCGGCGCGCCATTGAGCTGGCGAAAAAAGGTATCGGCACGACGCATCCGAATCCGCGCGTTGGTGCGGTGGTGGTCAATCATGGCGAAGTGGTGGGCGAGGGCTGGCATGTGCGACCCGGTGACTCGCATGCGGAAGTCGTGGCGCTGGAGCAGGCCGGAGATCGCGCCAAAGGCGCAGCGCTGTATGTGACGCTGGAACCGTGCGCAGCGCACGGGCGAACACCTGCCTGTACCGATGCCATTCGCCGGGCTGGTATTAAGCATGTCGTGTATGCCTCGTCCGATCCAAATCCGGCCATGGCCGGTGGCGCAAAAGTGTTAACGGCAGTGGGTATTGATGTTAGTGGCGGGGTGCTGGCGGCGGAGGCCGATGCGTTGAATACGCCATTTTTTCATTATTTACGTACCGGATGCCCGTATGTGACTGCCAAAGCGGCGGTGTCGCTGGATGGCAAGTTGGCCACCAGAACCCATCATTCGCAATGGATCAGCGGCCCGGAATGCCGTCAGCATGCGCACGCGCTACGGGCTGAATGTGATGCGATTGTGGTGGGCGCGGGCACCTTAAAATATGACAATCCATCGCTAACCGTTCGAGATGCGGACATGGTAGGGAATATTCCACTCAGGGTTGTGCTGTGTTTTGAAACGCCGCGTTTTTTTTCGGAATGTAAGCTGCTGTCGGATGACGCACCGAGCCGTTTTTATGTGCGCAGTATCAATGAGCATGCGCAAAGCTGGCGTGATGCCGGTGTACAGGTAGAGCGGATGGATAGCCTGATTGCGATGTTGAAACATCTGGCTGACGATGGTTATTTGAATGTGTTACTCGAAGGCGGCGGGGCGTTACACACCTCTTTTCTGGAAGCAGGATTGAGCCATGAAATGGTGTTGTATCAGGCTCCAATATTCATCGGCGGACGCGATGCCGTAAGCTTGTGGGGAGGCAGCGGCGCTGAAACAGTCGATCAGGCCGTGCGGCTGGCTGATGTGCAGCGGCGGGAGTTTGGCAATGATCAGATGATTCGCGGCAGGGTGGTTTATCCCGACCAGAGCTGAATTAAACGCTGCAGGTTCCGGCATGCCGAACCTGCAGCGCTGGCCGTTGTTTATGCCATTGCTCGCAGCCATTGCCGGACTGGCGCTAACGCGCACCGATATCTTCGATATTCGTGTGGCAGCAGCCCTGCTGCTGATACTCGTCATTATGCTGTTTATGTTGCGACAGCGGTTGCTGCTACTGATGTTGTTGGCGGGTGCTTCGTTGGGAGCAGTCGATCTGCTCTGGGATGCCAGCCGGATGAACGTGGATGCCAGCTGGCTGGCCGGTGACGTGGAAATCAGCGCAGACATTGAACAGGTAGAAACCTTTTCTGCTTATCGCCGTTATCGCTTGCAGCATATTCGCCGAGCTGACGGGGGTGATCTATCGGGCAAGGCACTGCTTTATCAACACAGATCAGGATCAAAGGGCGCTTGGCTACAAGCAGGCCAGCGCATTCAGGTGCGGGCGCACTGGCGTTTGCCACGCAACTATCATAATCCGGGCGCATTCGATTATCGGACATGGTGTTTTGACCATCACATTGCCCTGATTGGCAGCATGAAAGGCAGTCCGAAGGTGTTATCGACCGGCATACCGTGGCTGGAGCAACAGCGGCAGGCGGTGCGCACACTGATTGCAAAGGCCGATGTCAATGATGGCGGCATTTTGCGCGCCGTACTGCTGGGCGAGCGCTCGCAAATCACCCAACACGCCAATGAGGTGTTTGCAGCCACGGGAACGGCGCATTTGCTAGCTATATCGGGCATGCATGTCGGTATGGCGGCGGCATGGGTGTTTGCACTGGTATGGTTTGTATTGACCCGGCGAGAGGCATGGATGGTTCATCTTCCGGTGCGCAACATAGCCATGATCTGCGGCTTTCTGGCTGCAATGGCGTACGCTACGCTGGCCGGTTGGCCGCTACCCGCCATTCGGGCCGCGATCATGCTTGCCGCCGGGGCATTGGCATGGTGTCTGGCTGCACGCACGGAACCGATCAATACGTTGCTGGCAGCGCTGGGGCTGATTCTGCTGTTTGATCCGGCTGCGATTGCATCGTTATCGCTATGGTTGTCCTTCGTGGCTACCGCTGCGCTGCTATTGTGGGCGGGAAAGAAAGACATGATGCAACATGATACCGACGCGCTCTGGGTACGAATTGCGGCTGCAGGCAAAGCTGTGTTATGGGTATCGCTGCTGGCAACGCTGGCAACATTGCCATTGATTGTTGCGACATTCGGGCGTGTACCGGTGTATAGCCTGCCGGCCAATTTAATCATGGCGCCTTTATATGCCCTGATTGTTATGCCGCTGGGGCTATTGGCGGAGTTACAGGCGCTGCTTGGAGTGAACAGTGTCGCCTTGCCTCTAATGCATCTGGCTGGCTTGGGGGTGGATATCGGTCTGCATGCACTGCGTTGGATATCAGCCCTGCCGGCGGGCGTATTGTGGGCATCATCGCCGGCCTTTTGGATGCAGGCTGTATATGTGATCGGCATGGCGGGTTGTGGCATGCTGCTATGGCGCGGAAAACGGGTGATTGCGGCATTGTCATGCATGCTGATTTTGCTTGTATGGCTGGCTCTGGTATTGCATGAAACGGATATCGAAGAACCACAATGGATTGTCTGGGATGTCGGACAGGGCGCTGCCTCGACCTTGTTGTTGCCGGGCAATCGCGTCATTGCAGTTGATGCGCCGGGGCGATCTGGCAGCCGCTTTAACGGGGGTACCACCGAGGCCGCCGGTCTGCGCAGTTTAGGTATAACGCATATCGATGTGTTGGCGCTTTCCCATGCCCAGTCCGATCATCTGGGCGGAGCATTATCGCTGATGAAAAACATAAACAGCATCGGCGAAATATGGCTGCCCGATGTGCCATCAGCCAGGAATGATGCGCGAGTTCAGGCGATAGTGGCGTATGCACAGCCGCACGGCGGCTCGATTCGATGGCTGGCGCAAGGTGATCATGTGGTACTGGGGCAGGCTGAAGTGTCCATATTATGGCCGCCGCGTTCGTTTGATCCGCCCAATACAAATAACACCTCGCTGGTATTGGCGATCCGACTATCTAATAACGTACGGCTGCTGTGGCCGGGCGATATTGAGGCAGCGGCAGAAACCGCGATACTTGCTTCCGGCCTTGAATCAACTGATGTGATGCTGATGCCGCATCATGGCAGCGCCACTTCCAGCCAGCAGGCTTTTTTGAATGCACTGCATCCGGTGCTGGCTATTGCCCAGGCAGGATTTGCCAATCGGTACGGCTTCCCCAGGCTTGTCGTGCTGAAACGCTATCAGTCCATGGGCATTGATGTACGTAACACTGCCAATGGCGCATTGCTGGTGCGCTGGATTGAACACAGTAAGCCTGACATTGAAACATGGCAGGCGCACAGCCTATTACGCCGCGAACTGGCGCTGACATGGTGGCAGCCATGGTGAGATTACGTTTATGATGATGACTTTACACCTTTCCTGTTCATAATTGCTGCCGTTATTGGCGGCGCCATAAAAAATTAGCGTCGGGCATGGAGGTCTGTGTGTTAGAATTTATCCAACAGGGCGGCAGTGTGATGTATATTCTGCTCGGATTATCCGTGCTGTCCCTGACCATCGTTTTCGAACGCGTCTGGAGTTTGCGGCGCTCGGTGGTGATTCCACTCAAAGAAGTGCAAATGATTGAAAAATCGGTACGTGACGGCGATGTCAAACAGGCGATGGCGACCTGCCAGACCCATAATACGGCGATGAGCCGTATTCTGTGGGTGGCGCTGGCCAATCGCGGTGTGCGCCGCTCGGTGATGAAAGAAATCCTGGAGGAATCCGGTCGTCAGGAAGTGGCGCATCTGGAACGTTTTATCGGCGTACTCGGTCTGATTGCCGCTATTGCGCCGCTATTGGGTTTGCTGGGTACGGTAATTGGTATGATTGAAGTATTTCAACAGATTTCACTGCTTGGCGTAGGTAAAGCCGATGTGCTGGCCGGTGGCATCTCCAAAGCATTGAATACCACTGCCTTCGGCCTTGTGGTGGCCATTCCTTCGATTGTGGCTTACCGTTATTTTGAATCTCGGGTGGATCGTTTTGTGATTGAAATCGAGGCGCATGCGCTGCGCTTTGTTGAATTGCTCAAAGGAGAGCGTACGTGAAACTGCGCCGCAAAACGCGCGTGGATTATCTGGTGGATATTACGCCATTGATCGATGTCGTGTTTTTGATGCTGATTTTTTTCATGGTATCCACATCATTTAATGTTTCATCCAGCCTCAAGCTGGATCTGCCATCCAGCCATGCCACCTCCGAACACAAGGAGATCAAGAAGGTAACCATCAGTATCAACGCCGATGGTGCGCTCTATGTGCAGGATGAACCGGTTACAGATGCTGCTTTGCGCAAGCGCGTGCTGAATGTATCGAAAGGTGACCCGAATATGCGAGTGATTCTGCGCGCTGATGCTGAAACGCATCATAAACGGGTGGTCTATGTGCTTGATACGCTGCGCGGTCTGGGTATGAGTAAAGTGGGTATTGCCACTGAGGCCGCCCAGGATGAGAACTGATGGTAACTGTCCAGCTCACCACTGATTTGTCCGATAACTGCGTTAAAAAATGTGACCGGAGGAAATGCCCGTGGTGCTCACTTACACGACGAGTAAGCTGCGCTTTTTCACCTTGCTCTCAAACAAATCAGCAGCAATCTGAACAGTTACAATTGGCGAGGTGGGTTTGATGCGGGTAGTGCAGAAATTCGGCGGCACATCGGTCGGCTCGCTGGAACGTATTCGTAAAACAGCCGAAATCGTGCAGGCTGAACTGGAGCAGGGCAATCAGGTGGCCGTGGTGGTCTCGGCCATGAGTGGTGAAACCAATCGCCTGACCACCATGGCGCGGGATATGTGCGCCCAACCTGCAGCGCGCGAGCTCGATGCGCTGGTGGCGACAGGCGAGCAGGTCAGCGCCGCTCTGTTGGCCATTGAATTACAGGGGCGTGGCATCAGCGCCTATTCCTATAGCGGCGGGCAGGCTGGTTTTGTGACTGACAGCAGGCATGAACGGGCGCGCATCAAGAGCGTTGAAGGCGGCCATCTGCTAGCCCATATGCAGGCAGGCGAGGTGCCGGTGGTGACCGGTTTTCAGGGTGTCGATGAACAGGGTAATGTCACCACGCTGGGGCGTGGCGGTTCGGATACGTCGGCAGTAGCACTGGCGATTGCAGTCGAAGCAGATGTCTGTGATATTTATACCGATGTCGATGGCATTTATACCACTGATCCGCGTATCGTGCCCAAAGCGCGCAAGATCGAGCGGATTTCTTATGAAGAGATGCTGGAATTCGCATCACTTGGAGCGAAAGTGTTGCAGACGCGCTCGGTAGAACTGGCTATGCGTTATGATATGCCGTTGCATTTGCGCTCCAGCTTTGAATCGGTGAAAGGAACGATGGTTGTACAAGAGGATGAGACAATGGAACGAGCGACAATTTCCGGCGTGGCCTATAACCGCGATGAAGCAAAAATCACTATCATGGGCATCCCCGATCAGCCGGGCATCGCTGCCAATGTGTTTGTCCCGGTGGCTGAGGCCGGCATCAATGTCGATGTGATTGTGCAGAACGTGTCCGAACAGGGGTATACGGATATCACCTTTACCGTACCAACCAGCGATTTCCAGCAGACCATGGAAATCATGCGCCGGTTGTGTGCGGAGATGGATGCGCGCGATGTGAAAGGGGATGACAGCGTCGCCAAGGTGTCCGTGGTGGGTGTCGGTATGCGTTCGCATGCTGGCGTGGCCAAGGAGATGTTTGATATTCTGGCCAAAGAGGGTGTCAATATTCAGATGATCACCACCAGTGAAATCAAGATTACGGTGGTTATCGAAGAAAAATATATTGAACTGGCTGTGCGCTCCCTGCATAGCGCCTTCGGCTTGGATGAGGAAGAGGATCAGGGACGTGCTGATTAAACCATGCCCTATTCTGGTGGGTCTGATGGGCTGCGGAAAAAGCAGCATTGGTCGTCGCTTGGCTATACACCTCAATCTGCCGTTGCTTGATCTGGATGATTATATTGTCGAACAGGCAGGCCGCTCCATTCCCGAGATTTTTGAACAGGATGGCGAAAGAGCATTTCGGCACATGGAAACGAATGCCTTGCGCGATGTGATTGATAAGCAGGCTGTCATCGCGACGGGCGGCGGTATTGTTATGGCTGAAGAAAACCGACACCTTCTTGCAGCGCATCCGCCGGTAATCTGGCTCAAGGCCAGCCCGGAATTTCTGGCTGATCGTATTGCTGGCGATAGCAACAGACCACTTATTGCCGCTGGTGATACGCTGAAAAAATTGCAGGAGCTGGCGGCAATGCGTGATCCGCTCTATGAGCAGTGTGCCGACTTCATCCTGCCGCGCGGTGATATGAAAAAACCCGAAGCCTTGCAGACCATTATCAATTTCCTGCACGTGTAAGCCTGTTTAAGCCGGATTGTGGTATCTCTTTTGCTTCCGGGTGTGTGATCTTGTCATGATCGCAGAAGGTGAACACATGGTAGATGAACTCAAAATACGTCAATTACTTCAAGTGATGGTCGAACAGGATGCGTCCGATCTGTATCTGATGGCCGGTGCGCCGCCGGGGTATCGCATCAATGGCGTTATTCGCCGCCTTGGTGAAACCGAGGTCAACCCTGCCATTATTGAAAAGTTGGCCGATAAACTGATGAGCGAAAAACAGAAAGCTGATTTCGCCATGGATATGGAAATGAATCTGTCTGCTGCTATTTCCGGCCTGGGTCGATTCCGCGTCAATGTTTATCGTCAGCGCGGCACGGTAGGCATGGTGATCCGTCAAATTACCACCGAGATTCCCACTGTGGATGGATTAAACCTGCCTGCTATTTTCAAGGATGTATCCATGAGCAAGCGCGGGCTGGTGTTAATGGTCGGCGCAACAGGCTCAGGTAAATCCACCTCGCTGGCGGCTATGGTGGATTGGCGTAACAGCAATCAGGCCGGGCATATCATTACTATCGAAGACCCGGTTGAGTTCATGCATCCGCATAAAAAATGTTATGTGACTCAGCGTGAAGTGGGTTCCGATACCATTTCTTTCCACAACGCTCTGAAAAACACACTCAGGCAGGCACCGGATGTGATTATGCTGGGCGAGATTCGTGATCGTGAAGTCATGGAGCATGCCATCGCTTTTGCCGAAACCGGCCACCTTGCCATGGCCACCCTGCACGCCAACAACAGCAACCAGGCGCTGGATCGTATCCTCAATTTTTTCCCCGAGGAATTACATCAGCAGGTCTATATGAATTTATCGATGAATCTGCGTGCCATCCTGTCGCAGCGGCTGGTGAAAACCGTGGATGGCAAACGTGTTGCCGCCATCGAAATTCTTATCAATACGCCGCGCATTGCCGATTTGGTTCTCAAAGGCGATGTCGGCGCGATCAAGGAAGCTATGGAATCAGGCGAGCAGCATGGCATGCGCACCTTTGATCAGGCGCTGTTTCAGTTGTGGCAGGATGGTAGAATTACAGAAATCGAAGCACTTAGAAATGCTGATTCGGCGAATAACCTGCGTTTAAAAATGAAGATAGCGACAATTGAAGGCTCATCGGATGGTGACGACAGCATCAGTGCCGATGATATTTTACAACATCAAGCCGATGGTGATGAAGATGGAGGACTGGAGCTGTCTATATAATAACATAGATAGTCGTGAAGGGGTGATTCAAGGCAGGGATAGAGCCGGTCAACGGTGTCGAACATGGCGGAGATAAGCCCGTCAGAATTGTACGATGAACGGATCGGTGTGTGATGGTGACATGGTTTCGACGAAATAGGTTGACGCACCGAAAAGCGACGCTACTGTTCGCCGCCCTCGCCAAGACGGGGTGATGCTGAAAGGTGTCACAGTGACTTGGAAAGGATGTTTGAACAAAGGTGTTGACGCACCGAAATGCGGCGCTAATGTTCGCCGCCCTCGCCAAGACGGGGTGACGCTGAGAGGTGTTACAGCGACTTGGAAGGGAGTTTAAACAAAGGTGTTGACGCACCGAAAACTGGCGATAATGTTCGCCGCCCTTCGCAACCCGGGGCAGCGCCGAAAGGCACTGAATCGGGCTGATGAAGAAAGAGGTTGACACCTCGAAAGGCGGCCTTATAGTTCGCCGCCCGCAGCCAAACGGTGTGACAATATTGTGAC
>CAZDFL010000053.1:0-9201 GCA_964504835.1 uncultured Zetaproteobacteria bacterium | reverse complement strand
AGGCGGCCATTGGTGGCCGTATCTTGGCTCGCGAAACGATTAAAGCGGTGCGCAAAAATGTCACGGCCAAATGTTATGGCGGCGATATCACCCGCAAACGCAAATTGCTGGAAAAACAGAAACGCGGCAAGAAACGCATGAAATCCATCGGCAGCGTCGAAGTGCCGCAAGAAGCGTTTTTGGCCGTACTGAAATTGAACGAATAAGCATTAAAGGCTTTCACCGCAGAGGACGCAGAGGAAAAGCAAAAAAACCATAACAACAATATGGTATTCATTCGTCAATCATTTTTCCGAATGCTTTTGACTTTCCTCTGCGGTGAGTGCTTTTGACTATTGTAAATGAAAATAAAACATAGGATGACACAACATGAGTGAAAATAAAAAGCCGGTCTGGCGGGAATGGCTTGAAAGCCTGATTGTCATTGCGCTGCTGGCCATTGTGATCCGCAGTTTTATTGTGGCACCGTTTAAAATTCCATCGTCCAGCATGGTACCAACGCTGGAGATTGGCGACTATTTGTTTGTGCTGCGCTACCCCTATGGTTTTCGGATTCCATTGACGGATATCCAACTGTTATCGAAAGAAGCCAAGCGTGGCGATGTGGCCGTGTTTGTGTTTCCGGAAGACAAGAGCAAGGATTATATCAAACGCATTGTCGGCATTCCCGGCGATAAAGTGGTGTACCGCAATAATAGTCTGAGCGTCAATGGCAAGCTGATGCCGCTGGAGAAGAAGGGCATGCGTACCTATTTCATGCAGGGTGGCAACGCCGATGTATCCGGCCTGTATGTGGAAAATCTGGATGGCATCAAGCATTTCGTATTGCGCAAGCAGTATTCGATTCGTGATGGCGAATGGACAGTGCCTGAGGGTATGTATTTCGCCATGGGCGATAACCGCAATAATTCTCGCGATTCGCGTTTTTGGGGCTTCGTGCCGCAATCCTATATGGTGGGGCGTGCGGCGATTGTGTGGTGGTCATGGGATCATATGAAAGGCGAACCGCGCTGGGATCGTATCGGGCACGTGATTGAATAAGCGCCCACTTATCTTTGCTCGGGGCGGAACGGCGGTCAGGCGTTCCGAGCGCGGATTTTCTGTATTCAAATTGCTGTTTGTGCTAGCAGTGGCATGCTTTCTTGGCCTCAATGGCGCATTGATTGGAAACGCATATTACGTCAATTCAAAAGCGCAGCGATGTTTCGATCTGCTGACGCAGTCCATGTCCACAGCCAGTGCGCCTGAAGCGCAGGCTAAATTGGATGAGTTGTTCCAGTTACAATATTTATACAAGGACGATTTGCCATCAGAATTTTACGATGCGCTGCAAATCAAGGCGACAGGCGATATGCTGGAAGTGTCGTCCAGTTACAGCGTGACTGTGTGGCCATTTGGCAAGGTGACAGATGTGGATGCCGCTGGCACTTATGATCCTGCCGCATTGACTGGTTTGGATGCGCTGCGTGATCAAACCCGTATCGACCTGACATTCAAGCCTTATGCCATCTCCAGTGTGGATCATGCGGATGCACGATAATCTCTGTGCTGACGTGAGCCGACTGGAAGCTTGTATTGATTATTCGTTCGCGGATGCACAATTGCTACAGCGCGCTTTAACGCATCGCTCTGTTGATTTGGCTGGTACGGGCATGCATATGGAACGGCTTGAGTTTCTCGGTGATGCGGTACTGGGTTTGGTGATTTCACAATATTTGCATACTACCTATGCCGATAAACCAGAAGGCGAATTATCCCGTATGCGTTCGGTGGTGGTGCGCAAACAGGGTTTGCTGGAGGTCGCCAGTGCATGGTGGCTGGTAGACTATTTGCATGTTGGCGAGGGCGAGCGACTTGCCTGTGGCGGTATTAAATCGCTCTCGATTGCCGCCAATGCGGTCGAGGCGGTGATTGGCGCAGTGTTTGAGGATGGCGGCTGGGAGGCGGCCAGGCACGTAGTGCGCCGCGCCTGGCAGAACATGTTGGTGGATATTGGCGACATTGACACGCGTGATGCCAAAAGCCGATTGCAGGAATTGACCCAGTCTCGTGATTGGGGTTTGCCGGAATATGAATTGAGCGACCTCGGGGCAGGGTTTTCACCGCGTTTTGAAGCCAGTTGCCAGGTCAGGGGCGAGGTGCTGGGTTCTGGCACAGGTGAACGAAAAAAACAGGCTGAAAGCAACGCCGCCGAACAGGCGTACAGGAAATTAAACCATGAGTGACGAATCCGTGAATAACGAATCATTTCGCTGCGGAACCGTAGCATTATTGGGCGTGCCGAATGTTGGAAAATCGACCTTGATGAACCATATCATTGGCGTCAAGGTGGCGATTGTGACGCCCAAACCGCAGACCACGCGCCATCGCATCCTTGGCATTTATAGCGATGACCATCGCCAGATTATTTTTGTCGATACGCCCGGTATTCACAAAGGTGCCAAACAACTCAATCGTAATATGGTGCGGATAGCCTACGCCGCCGCTGAAGAAGCGGATGTGCTGGCCATTATGCAGGATGCCAGCAAACCGTTGGACATGCCGACCCGGAAACTGATTGAGCGCTTTGCCGATGGGCGTTTGCAACAGCCGCGTATTCATGTGCTCAACAAGGTGGATCGGGCCGACAAATCAAGATTACTGCCGCGTTTGCAGCAATTGCAACAGATGGACCCCGGTGCCAAGGCCTATATTCCGGTATCGGCCAGAAAGGGAATTCAGACGGACAGTTTGCTCAATGAACTGGCAAAAAATCTGCCGCTGCAACCGGCCATCCATGATCCGGATTGGTTCACTGATCAGAGCCAGCGCCAGTTGGCGGCTGAATATGTGCGTGAACAGGTGTTCCTCTCCATGCATCAGGAAATCCCGTTCCAGACTGCGGTGGATATTGAACGATTTGAAGAATTCGATGATGTAATCGAAATTGAAGCAATGATTCTGGTCGGCAGCGAACGCCATAAGCCAATGCTGATTGGCAAGGGCGGTGGCGGCATGAAAGCAGTCGGCACCAAAGCGCGCTTGGGGCTGGAAGAAATCCTCGGCTGTAAAGTGCGCCTCAATATCTGGGTGAAAGTCGATGAAGACTGGTTTGACCATCCGGGTAAATTGGTCGATCTGGGTTTGGGAACTGATAGCTAAAACTATTGTCTCTATTTGCAGACTGACATATACTTGCATGTATATGTGTTCTAGGAGGTGCCGCGATGGGTCAGGTTACAGTATATCTCGATGATAAGACCGAGGCTGAAATGAATTCAGCAGTGAAAGCATCAGGCATATCGAAAAGCAAATGGGTTGCGCGTGTTATCCATGAAAAAGCTGGCAGCGAATGGCCCGAATCCGTTGCTCAACTGGCCGGGGCATGGCCAGATTTTCCCTCTGTAAAAGAAATTCGACAAACATCCGGAGATGATGCGAAGCGCGAAGCCTTCTGATGTATGTTCTCGATACCAATACGCTGATTTATTATTTTAAAGGGATGGGGCGGGTAGCGGAACACCTATTGCAACACCCACCAAGGGATATAGCCATTCCATCCATTGTCTTATATGAATTGGAAACAGGCTTGGCTAAATCAATATCTCCTGAAAAGCGTCGCAAGCAATTGGACAGGCTCACAGAGCTTGTTACGATTTTACCACTAGGTGTTGAAGCAGCCAGAGCTTCGGCGCTGATTCGCGCCACCCTTGAAGTGGCTGGCAAACCTATTGGCCCGATGGATACGCTCATCGCTGGCACTACCGTGGCACATCATGGCATCCTTGTTACCCATAATACGAAAGAATTTTCACGTATAGAGCGTTTACAGATTACTGATTGGTATTGATGGCTGAAATTCGCGATGAAGCACTGTTACTCAGGCGCATTGCCTTTAGCGATACCTCGCTGATTTGTCATTTTTTTACCAAACAGCATGGCCGCATCGCGGTGATGGTCAGAGGTGCCCGGCGACCGAAAAGCGCCTTTCGGGCCACGCTGGAACCTTTGCATGATTTGCACATCAGTTGGCGACCCGGTCGCACGGGCATGGGTACGCTGACCGATTGTCAGCGTGGCAACAGTCTGCTGAAGCCGTCACTTTCATTACACGGGCTGGAATTGCTGGCCATTGCATCGCGCTTGTTTCAGGAAGGCGATCCGCATGGCTTTGAAGAGAGCAAGGCTGCATTGAGCTTGCTGGGCGAACGGGGTCAGCAGCAAGGCTTGCTGGCAGCAGTGTGGTATGTGCTGGATATATCCGGTTGGCTGGGCGATTTATCGCATTGCTGGCAGTGTGGCAAACAAGTGGAACAGACCATGCGATGGCAGCATGCAAGCCTGACCTGTGATGCTTGCAGTAACGGCATGCCGGTTTCAGCCGGGCTGCGAAAATCTATCGCAGGTACACTATCCGGCGGTCATGTGCGGCTCAGTCCGGCAGATGCCGATAGCTGGCGAAGCATGATCAGGTCGGTGCTTGCGGAACATGGCATCAAAGCCACGGATAGTTTCAAATAAGGCCAGCCAATACCATCGCCAAGCAATTCCCACTTAGCCAGTTTTTGCTGTACTAATACGATTGGCCTGAGTGGGCTGGCGGGGAGTATTGCATGCGCAGTAGGATTGTTTAGTCTGCGGCGGCTTCTACGAGCCAGTAATGATGTGAATAATCGGGGATAACAACATGAATGACAAAGCACCTGTGACAGGGACAGTAATGCCTGAGGGAAATGCCCCTTCACAAGGCGAAATGGATGAGCTCAAGCGCGATATGCGTTCTGCGAAATGGACGCATTGGGCTCAGACCAACCAGAAAAATATTATTGCAGCTATCATTGCAGTGGTTGTGATATTGATAGCTGGCGGTATGTGGCAGGAGCATAATAAATCACAACATGGCGCTGCAGCTACCCTGTATCAGCAGGCTATGAATGAGCAGGATGTAAGCAGTAAGCTCTCTTTGATGCAGAGCGTGGTTACGCAGTTTGGTTCAAGCAGCTATAGCGCGCTGGCGCAGATGCGACTGGTGAATCTGGATCAATCCAATGCTGAAGCGCATTTACAGGCTCTGATCGATCATCCCGAAGCGATGAAAGAATGGGTATGGCAGGCGCGTCTGGATATGGCTGCACTGAAAATAGAACAGGGAGATAAGGCGGCAGCGCGCGCGCTGCTGGCAAAAACGGTTGGCAATCAGTATCAGCAGTTACGCCATTATTTGATGGCTATGGCCGCTTCTGATGCGGCGGAAAAAGAAAAACATTTGCAAAAAGCGCTGGATGCCGTATCCAATGATAACGATCTGAAAAATAGAATTGAAACATTGATGGGACAGAAAGCATCCTGATGACAGTGGCGCAGAATCATCCGCGTATGCGGACTTATTTGCTGACGCTGAGTATATCGGGATTGATGCTGTTATCCGGTTGTTCAAGCGTTTCCGGATTGTGGTCGGATAGCTCGCAACAGCCTGAGTCAGCACCCATTAAAGCAAAAGCTGTTTCTGCACCCGTTTCTACGGGGCATATCTCAGTGCTCTGGCGTAATAATGTGGATCAGCGCAAACCTGCTTCGCCACCGGGCTTTAGTTTACCCGCCTCTATTGCAACGGTTCAGGGTGAGCTGGTGATTGCAGGGGCGCAGGATAAACGTGTACGCATCTATCGGGCCAGCGGTAGCGAAATGGACAGGATTGCCCTGGCCAATGCAAGCGAATCCGGGGCGCTGAAACTATCCAACGGGTTGGTGGTTGTCGGTGATGTGGGCGGCCTTTTGTATGGTCTGGATATCCTCAAGGGCAGGATTGTGTGGCGCAAGCAACTGTCTTCAGCCCTGATTGGCGTTCCGCTTGCAACAGACGATGGGTTCATCATTCAGACCTCGAACAATCAGATTTATCGCTTTACAGCTAATGGAAAGAAGCTGTGGAGTTTCTCAGGTCAGCTTGGTGGCCTGGGCATTCATTTGAACCCGTCTCCAGTGATTTATAAAGGCCGCTTGTATGCCATTTTCAGTAATGGCGATGTCATCGCACTGAAAGTTAAAGATGGCAACTTTATGTGGAAACGACAAATGTTGCTCAGCAACAATGCTCCTGTGATGAGTGAAATAAAAATTCCGGCAGCGTCGCCAGTCGTTATTCCTGCGTCCCAATCAGGACGCGGTGAAGCCATGTTGGCCGTGTCGATTTTTCAGGGCGACTTGTCATTTATATCCTTGCAGGATGGCAGCACGCTCAGTCGCCGAAAGTTATCCCTGAAATCAAAGCCGCTGTTGATTGGCAATACTGTATTTGTGGCTGATGCAAGCGGTGCCTTGAGCGCCTTGAATACGGCGGGCGCAGAAACGTTATGGAAACAGCAGTTGTCGGATGGTGAACTGACCGGGCCAGTTTTGTGGCAGGGCAGCTTGTGGGTGGCAGATGATCAGGCTCGCGTATTCAAGCTTGACCAGCGTGGAAAACTGTTGGCCAGCATACAGCTCGATGGTCGCATTGACCGTACGCCAGTCGCAGCAGGTTATGGTGTTCTGGTACGCAATAATCTCGGCACGCTGTACATGCTGCGCTGAAGATAGTTATGCGGATTTCTTTATGACTGATCAGATCACTCACTACCATACCGTCAGCTTGCCGGTGCTTGCCATTGTTGGGCGTCCCAATGTTGGTAAATCGACCTTGTTCAATCGCATCGTTGGCAAACGCAAGGCGATTGTTGGCGATCGTCCCGGCGTTACCGTCGACCGGCTGGAGAACGAATGTCTGATTGGTGAGCGCCATGTGGTTTTGGTAGATACCGGCGGCATTGGCGAGGGTACGCATGATGTGATGCAGCCAGCCATTGATGCACAGGTGGAAGCGGCACTGGAAATTGCCGATGTCGTGCTGTTTGTCGTGGATGCGCAAGCTGGTGCTACGCCGATTGATTCGGTCATTGCCGAAAAATTACGCAAACATCAAACCCCGTTGCTGCTCGTTGCCAACAAGGCCGAAAAGCCGGGCAGCGAAATCGAGTTTTTCAGACTTGGACTGGGCGACCCCATGGCAGTTTCCGCCGCCCATGGCGAAGGCGTACGCGATTTTATTGCCGCCCTTGAAGCTGTTATTCCACCTGTCGTAGATGAACATAGTGGCGAAAGCGAAAAAACCCCCATTGCTTCCGTAGCTGTGATTGGCCGCCCCAATGTCGGCAAATCCACCCTGATCAACGCATGGTTGAGAAAGCAGCGCATGGTGGTCAGTGATATTGCCGGTACCACGCGCGATGCCATTGATAGTACCATGCCGTACAACGATGGATTCATTCGTCTGGTGGATACAGCCGGTCAGCGTAAACACGGGCGCATCAGCGATATCATCGAATTTGTGGCGCGCGTTAAAGCGGTACAAGCGTTTCGGCGCGCCGGTGTGGCGGTGATGTTGCTTGATGGCGGTGAGGGTATTGTTGAGCAGGATATGCGCCTAATGCAACTGGCGCTGGATGAAGGTTGTGCATTGGTCGTGGCGGTCAACAAGGTGGATTTGCTCGATCATGAACAATGGAAATATTACGCCGAACGTCTTGATTTCAGAATGCGAGGCATGTCCGAAATTCCGGTCTTTCGCATTACTGCCAAAAACGGCAAGGGTGTGAAACGTCTGCTTGATGAAGCGGTCAGGGCGGCGCATCGCAATGCTTTCGAGATTGGCACCGGCGCACTCAATCGCTGGCTGGCAGATGCCCAGCAAAGCCAACACCCGCCGAGTGATCATGGTGCGGTGGTACGATTGAAATATGCCTCCCAGACCGGTTCTCGTCCTCCTGCCATCAAGATATTTTGTAATCGACCCAAGGGTTTGAAAACCAGTTATAAACGTTATCTGGAGCAGTCATTCAGAAACAGCTTTGATTTGATCGGCGTGCCGGTTCGATTCTCGTTCACGGCCGGTAAAAACCCGTATAGCTCCTGAATGCGCAGCTTTGAAGAGACTCGGGAGATAGCTTGCTCCGCCGCCACCATGTTCGATATCGTGATGGATATTGAAGCGTATCCTGTTTTTTTACCATGGGTGGCGGATGCAACGATTTTAAGCAGCCAGCCGGGTGAGCTCAGTGCCGAACTGGTTGCTGATCTGGCCGGATCGCGGCACAAGTTTCAAACTATTGATCGCTTTGTCAGTAATAAATTGATCGAGGTTCGCTTGCTCGAAGGGCCGTTCCGTTTTCTGGAAAGTATCTGGACATTCGAAGTCGTCGGGCCTGATCGTTGCCGGGTGCATTTCTCGATCGAATTTGAATTTCGCAGTATGATGCTGGATCTGGTTGCCAGTCCGATTTTTTCCACGGCATGCAAGTCGATGGTACAGTCTTTTGAGAAACGGGCCATGGAGCTAAAATGCATATAAGTGTCATATACGCCTTGCCGCACGAACAGTTCCTGGAGGAGCTGGATGTTGCCGATGGCACGAGCGCCGAAGAAGCTGTACATATGAGTGACTTGCCGGACAAACACCCTGAGATTGACCTGTCGGTGAACAAGCTGGGCATCTTCGCCAAACTGGTAAAGGGTGATCAGGTGTTACACGATGGCGACCGGGTAGAGATTTACCGCTCCCTGCCTGTCAAACCACGAAATGCACATGCCGCCGATGATAAAAAAGCCCGTATCCGCGCCAAGCGAGAGAAGAGGGCCGCCACAACGCAATGACTGCAACAAACGATGAGCTTTATTGGTGCATGCTTTGATCTTTTGTCCGCCTTTTTGATGCATCAAAAAAGCGACCGTCGTTGCCAACGGTCGCTTCTATGAAAAAAACCTGACGATCCATCGTCATCGGCTGTAGCCGGTTCTACATTTTGGGCATGCCTTTGATGTGGAGATAACCAATGCCGCCGGAGCGGTTGCGTTGCTCTGCAAACAGAGGGTTAGCTGCTTCGATCGCAGTGACCATCGCCAGAGGTGGGGCACCTACGCCACCATCACCAGGATGCTGGTAGTTTGAGCCGATATAGGCAAAGCCATTGATATTATCGACTGCCATCAGGCCAGTTGCTTCTGCGCCCAGGGGCAGGGACAGAATTCTGGATTTTATACCCGTATCGACATTAAACGCCCACACGAAATTATTCACATGGCAGTTACTGTCTTCGCCAATGAACAGGGTGCGATAGGCGGCGGAGAACTTAAGGTTATCCGGGTTGCCAACATTTGCAGTCGCACAGAAATTACCCTGTGCATCTG
>CAZDFL010000052.1:0-9349 GCA_964504835.1 uncultured Zetaproteobacteria bacterium | reverse complement strand
AGCATGTGATGCAGATTAAGGAAGTGAAGGTCGGCGCGAATACCGATATTCACGATATGGAAGTGAAAATGAAGATGGCGAAGAAATTCCTGTCTCAGGGTAACAAAGTTAAAGTGTCCCTGCGTTTTCGCGGCCGTGAAATGGCGCATACTGATCGTGGACGCGATCAGATGAAAAATGTCGCCGGCTATCTGGAAGAGTTTGGCAAGCCTGAAAAGATGCCGAACATGGAAGGGCGACAGATGATTATGATTGTGGCGCCCCACAAAAAATAAGTGCAATTGCAGGCTTAAAGAAGGCCCGCACAGGGCCTTTTTTAGTTTGAAAAATAAGTTTTAGAAGCAAAGGAAGAATGAAATGCCTAAGATGAAATCAAATAGCGGTGCTGCCAAACGTTTTACCAAGACAGGAAGCGGAAAATGGAAGCGTAACAAGGCTTTTGCAAGCCATATTCTGACCAAGAAGTCACCCAAGCGTAAGCGCAATATGCGTGGTACGGAACTGGTTGCCAGCTCAGATTGCAAGTCACTGGATCGTTTGGTTCCAGGGCGTTGATCAGTTCATCGTTTGTTTATACAGTAAATAGTTTCAGGTTAGGAGAGATATATGCCTCGCGTTAAATCCGGAGTACAGGCGCACGCGCGCCACAAGAGTGTTATCAAGGCAGCCAAGGGTTACCGTGGCCGTCGCAAGAGCTGCTTTCGCGTAGCTACCCAGGCGGTAGATAAAGCACGTCAATATGCCTATCGCGATCGTAAGGTCAAAAAACGCGATTTCCGCAGCCTGTGGATTGTCCGCATCAATGCGGCAGCCAAACAGAATGGTTTGAACTATTCCGGTTTCATGCACGGCTTGAAACTGGCTGGTATTGAGCTGGATCGTAAGGTGCTGGCTGATATCGCAGTTCGCGATGCTGAAGGTTTTACGACGCTGGCAGAAACAGCTCGCGCACAGATTCAGTAAATAATTGCCCGGCTCAGGTCGGAATGTTGAATGATGAAATGGCAGGGCTGTAATAGCTCTGTCATTTTTTTTGAAGAAACGAAAGTCAAAGGCTTTTACCAAGAAGGACACGAAGGACACGAAGGAAAGACAAAACAGGTTTGGTGGTGGTTGTGCATCAAGCATAACGCTCAATCATTCTGCATGTTTTCTTCGTGTTCTTCGTGCCCTTCGTGGTGCAAACAAGGGGTAAAGAGCTATGAGTGAAATTGATGCGCTGAAAACTCAGCTTGAGTCATTGCAGACGGAAGCATTGGCTGCATTTACAGCGGCTGAAAATCTTAATGACCTACAGCAGTTGCGCGTCAACTATCTGGGCAAAAAAGGCGCTCTGACTGAGGTGCTGAAAGGTGTTGGAAAACTGCCGCCGATTGATCGACCGGTGATTGGCAAGTTTGTGAACCAGACCAAGCAGTCGTTGGCTGCTGCGCTGACAGAAACCGAGGCAGGACTGGCTGTGAAAGCCAAGGTCGAGCGTATTGAAGCGGAGCGCATCGACGTGACCATGGTTGGTCGCAAAAGTGCTAGTGGTGCATTGCATCCGGTTCAGAACGGGCTGGATGAACTGACAGCAATTTTTTCACAGATGGGCTTTGCTGTGGCCGAAGGACCGGAAATCGAGGATGAGTTTCATAACTTCGATGCCTTGAATATTCCATCCGAACATCCCGCCCGCGCCATGCATGATACGTTTTTTATCAAGGATATGAAAAACGCGGCCGGAACCGAGCCGATGCTGCTGCGTACCCATACCTCTCCGGTACAGATTCGCGCCATGAAGCGTTTTGTGGCCGAGGGTGGTGAGCCGCCACTGGCTGTGGTGGCGCCGGGGCGCGTCTATCGCTGCGATTACGATGTCACCCATTCGCCGATGTTTCATCAGGTTGAAGTATTTAAGGTCGATCGCGATGTGTCGTTGGCGCATCTGAAAGGCGTATTGCAGCACTTCTTGTCCGCCTATTTCGAGAAGGACGTGGCCATTCGTTTGCGTCCGCATTATTTCCCGTTTACCGAGCCGTCTGCTGAAGTCGATATCGGTTGCGTATTCTGTGCAGGTAAAGGATGCAGAATCTGCAAGGGTAGCGGCTGGATCGAGGTGTTGGGCAGCGGCATGATTCATCCAAATGTATTGAAGTCAGTTGGAATCGACGCTGATGAATTCTCCGGTTTTGCTTTCGGACTCGGCGTGGAGCGCATGGTGATGTTGAAACAGGGTATTCCCGATTTAAGGCTGTTCTTTGAAAATGATGTCCGCTTCCTGAGCCGGATGGGGGTAGCAAAATGAAGATTCCTTTCTCCTGGTTGAAAAAACATGTGGCATTAACCGCTACACCGACTCAAATCGCTGATGATCTGGTGCGTCTCGGCCATGAAGTCGAAGGCGTGGAAACGCCGCGTGCGGCTGTAAAAGGTGTGCGCGTCGGTTTGATCGAATCGAAAGTTCCGCATCCGGATGCGGATAAACTCAGTCTGCTGAAAATCAATATCGGCGAGCAAGAGCTGCTGGCCATTGTCTGCGGCGCAGCCAATATGGGCGAGGGCGACAAAGTGCCGGTGGCGACTATTGGTACATCGTTGCCGGGTGGGCTGACGATTAAAAAAGGCAAGATTCGCGGCGAAGTCAGTTGCGGGATGTGTTGTTCGGAAGTGGAGCTGGGGCTGGCTGAAGAGTCTGCCGGACTGCTGATTTTGTCTGCCGATGCGCCGATCGGTGCGGAAGTTGGCGACTATCTCGAACTCGAAGAAGCGGTCTTCGATTTGTCGATTACGCCGAATCGCGGCGATTGTATGAATGTGCGCGGTATTGCCCGTGATCTGGCGGCTGATGCCGATCTGCCATTGGCTGGCATTGAACAGACATTGTCTGAAATCAACGGAGCTGTTGCGGCACCTGTCGTATCGGTTTCTGCCGGACAGGATTGTCCGGCCTATATGGCCAGAAGTATTGAGGGCGTGAGCGTGGCTGATTCTCCGGCCTGGATGCAGACGGCTCTGCTGCTGGCCGGTATGCGCCCGATCAATGGCATTGTTGATGTATTGAACTACATCATGCTGGATTTGGGGCAGCCGATGCATGCTTTTGATGCGGACAAACTGGCTGGTGATATTGCGATTCGTTCGGCTCAGGACGGCGAAGATTTTGCCGCTCTGGATGGCCGGGAACTGAAACTACATGCCGGTGATCTGGTGGTCAGCGATAATAGCAGCGTGATTGCGCTGGCCGGTATCATGGGTTCCGAACCATCCTGCGTGACTGCTTCAACCACGAATATCGTGCTGGAATCGGCTTTTTTCAGGCCAGCCCGAGTCAGCGAAACCCGGCGCATTTATGCCATGGTTTCTGAAGCATCGATGCGTTTTGAACGCGGAGTTGATCCGGCCATGGTGGCCGTTGCCATGCAGCGAGCCACCGCCATGATTATTGATTTGTTCGGTGGCAGCGCGAGTGAAATCACCCTGTGCGGTGATGCCGATACCATCAATGCCGGGCGCTGGGTGGACTGTTCGCTGGCTCGGATTGCAAGCCGTCTGGGCGTGGAAATCCCTGTATCCGCCGATGCCGTGTTGGTACGTATGGGTTTCGGCGTGCAGCGCAATGAAGATGCGCTGAATGTGGACATACCATCGTTCCGTCACGATGTATCGATTCCCGAAGATATATCCGAGGAATATGCCCGCATTATCGGTTTCGATGCCATTCCGGCTACCTTGCCGCCATTGGCGACGACGAAACCCGCCCGGCATGATCGTTCGATCCACGATGCAGTTGCCAGCGGTTTTTTACAGGTGGTGAGCTATGCCTTTATTTCTGCCGATGAACAGCGTTTGTTTGTCGCCGATGATGGTCGCGATATTGTGTTACAAAATCCGATTTCCGATGCCATGAGCGTGATGCGTCGTTCGCCGTGGCCGGGTTTACTCAATGTCGCCCGTCATAATCTTAATCGCCAGCAATCGGGCGTTTCGCTGGCCGAGCAGGGGCGTGTCTATGCCAGAACAGATGCCGGACACGATGAAAGCAATGTTATCGCCTGGCTGATGACGGGTCAGACACAGCAAGAGCAGTGGCACGCCTCTGTGCGGCAGGCTGATTTCTTTGACCTGAAAGGTGCGGTGGAAACATGGTTGTCCTTACGTGGGCTGACCGGTCGTTTTATTGCCGATGATTCGATTCAGGGTTTGCAGGCCGGACAGAGTGCCAAAATTCTGGTCGGGCGTACCGAGGCTGGTCGAATTGGCCGTGTCGATGATGAAATTGCCAGCACTTTTGATCTTGATGTGCCGGTATTTGTAGCTGAAATTAATCTGGATAAGCTGTCGTCAGGCAAGCAGTCGAAATTCGTGCCGCTACCGGAGTTTCCGGGCCTGGAACGGGATCTGGTTTTTCTGTTCGATAAAGCTGTGAGCTCTGATGCAATTCTCAATGCGGTGCGGAGTGGGGCTGGCAAACTGCTGACCGATGCACATCTGTTTGACCGCTACGAGGGCAAGGGCGTGCCGCAAGGAAAGGTGAGCCTGGGTATTCGATTTACCTTGCAAGATGCCAAACGCACGCTGACTCAGCAAGATTCCGATGCTGCCTCTGCTGCCATTATCGCAGCCATGCAAAAACGCTTCGAGGCCAGCTTGCGCGGTTAATATGAATGGCCGGAAGGGGAGAAAATATCCACCCGGTGATTCTGACGAAAATTGCTAATTTGGCTGTATTGGTCTATACCTCTATTATCACTTGTTGGTAGTGGGGAGGATAGCGATGAGCGCATCTGAGAAAAAAGAAGTACAAAAGGGCTCGAACGAACACATCAGTGGCGAGTATTTTGAACGTGATTTGCTTGCCAGCGAGCTGGATCATATTTTTCAGGAAAGCCCGGATAAGAGAACCAAGGACAGGGAAAAGCAGTTGTTCGGGCTGGCCTTTTCCGGCGGCGGGATTCGCTCTGCTACCTTTAGTCTGGGCGTCATGCAGGCGCTGGCCGAACAAGGCTGGCTGAAAAAATTCCATTATTTATCTACCGTTTCCGGTGGCAGTTATATTGGCTCGTCGCTCACATGGTTGTTGCATAAGGTATGGAAAACCAAGGATGTCGACCCGTGTGCATTTGATGTCGACAGTAATTTTCCTTACAAACGTTTCGAGGATATGCCCAAAGCTGAATCGAAGTCAGATGATGATAAAAAGAAGCAGGATCGATCCAAGCTGTTATTGCGCTACCTGCGCCAGCATGGCAATTATCTAACACCAGGCGGAGGCATCACCGGCCTGTCATTGCTTGCCGTGATATTGAGAGGGATGTTGCTCAGTCTGTTGGTATATATTGTGCCCTTGATCGCAGCGATAACGATATTGAATGCCGGTGGAGATGGCTTGTTTGGTAAGACATTGGGGTTGCTTGCCGAACCAGTGAATACATCTCAATTGGGCATGAATCTGTTTTTGTGTCTGGCGGTGGTTCCCATGGTTGTTTTCGCATGCGTGTCCATCTTTTATGGCTTGCGTACAAATAAAAAACGTTCTCCTGAACAAGCATACGGGTTTCGCCGAAAATATGAAATTTATTCAAAGTGGCTTTTAATTGCCTCAGGCATCTTGCTTGTATTGGGTAGCCTGCCTATGGCCTATGCCAAACTCGGAGAGTTTATGGGGTCGGCGGCAATATCTTCTGGAGGCTTGCTGGCATCTGTGCTGTCAATTCTTGGCTCTCAGAAAAAAGGAGGTGGGAAAATACCTTTGGCCTTGCTGGCACCGGTTGCATTGATTTTGATGGTTTACGGTATTTTGCTATTGGCCTTTAGCGGCGCCATTCACATTTCAATGATGGGCGCGTTGATTGGTTTGCCGGTGGTAGTGCTGTCCTTCTGTTTAAGCAGACGTGTGAATATCAACCAGATCTCGATCCACAGGTACTATCGTGATCGTTTGATGGAATTATTTATGCCCAATGCTGAAAAGCTGTTTTGTAAACAACATATCGACAGGGATGACCTGGCCAATAAGGCAAAGCTCAGCGATATGTGCCAGCTGACTGATGCCAGCGCGAAAGGTAATAAAATTGTCGGCCCATATCATATTATCAATGCCAATATGGTAACCATGAACTCCAGCTATATGAAACTGAGCGCTCGCGGTGGTGATAATTTTATCCTGTCGCCACTGTATTGCGGTAATGCCGTTACGGGCTGGCGGCGTACGGAAAAATATATGGATGGAGATATGTCGTTAGCGACGGCGATGGCGATATCTGGCGCGGCGGCAGATCCGCATGGTGCACCGGGAGGTGATGGTTTGACGCGCAACTGGAGTCTTTCCTTGCTGATGGCACTATTAAATGTGCGTCTGGGTTACTGGGCACCAAACCCCGATCCGAAGAAAAATACGGGTAATGTGCGCTTCCCGACATGGTTAAGGCAAGGGTGGCGTGAACTGACAGGCAGCGGCATGACAGAAAAAGATCCCCTTGTTCATCTGGCAGATGGCGGACATTTTGAAAATCTGGCCTTGTATGAGTTGGTTCGACGCCGTGTGCATACGATTGTTGTTTGCGACGGGGCGGCTGATGCTGGCTATACGTTTAACGATTTCTCTAATTTTGTTGAGAAAGTGCGGGTCGATTTTGGCGCAACAGTGGATATGCCATCATTTCTGAAAATGTGTCCAACGCCTGCATATGATGCGCATGGCAACAAGAAAAATCAGTACGCTGTTGATACTGCGGAGCAGGGTTATGTTGTCGGTGATATAACCTACGATGATGGCACAACTGGAACCTTGGTATATATCAAGACAACGATGATTAAAGGGCTTCCAAAAGATATTTATGGCTACAAAAATGCGCATCCTGATTTCCCCGATGAAACGACTGCGGATCAATTCTTTGATGAGAAACAGTTTGAGGCTTATCGGGAACTGGGTTATCGGATTGGCTTGAACGTAACACAGGATGAGAGTCTGAAAGTGCCGTTTTAAGCAGCTATATGATTGACGATCTGATATTTTGCGGCAGCCTCCAAAACCATGTTGGCAGGGGTAGATGAAGTAGGGCGGGGGCCATTGGCGGGGCCAGTGGTGACGGCGGCAGTGATTCTATCACCCGATGATCCGTATTTGGGAAAATATCGTGATTCCAAAAAAGTAGCTGAAAAGAAGCGCTTAAGGCTCTACCACCATATCCGTCAACATGCCGTGGCCTATTCGGTGTCGATGGCCTCGATAGACGAAATCGATCAACTCAATATTTTGCATGCCACGATGCTATCCATGCGGCGCTCAGTTGAAGGATTGAGTGTGACTCCTGCCAAAGTGCTGGTTGATGGCAATCGGATTCCTGATTTGGCAGTTCCGGCTGAAGCCATTATCGGCGGCGATGATCTGGTACAGGAAATTGCGGCGGCTTCGATTGTCGCCAAGGTCGTGCGTGATCGTATGATGGTGATGTTTGATGCGCAGTATCCCGGCTATCAGTTTGGTAAACACAAGGGTTACGGCACCAAAGTACACATGGATGCACTGCGAGAACTTGGCCCCTGCCCCATCCACCGAAAATCCTTCGCGCCAGTGGCAAAGCTGCTGAGACAGTAAGGGGTTAGGCGTGAGGTGTGAAGAGCGAGGGTTTTTCTGACCCCTTACACCTCACTCCTTACATCTTATAAAATATAACGCGACAAATCTTCATCTTCGCAGATTTCGCCCAGTTGATCGCGCACATATTCAGCATCGACATGCACTTTTTCACCACTGCGATCAGAAGCTTCAAAGCTGATATCTTCTAACACGCGTTCGAGCAGTGTGTGCAATCGGCGTGCGCCGATATTCTCGGTTTTCTCGTTTACCAGCACCGCAATACGAGCCAGTTCGGCGATGCCATCTTCGCCAAATTCAATGCTGACATTTTCTGCATTCAGCAAGGCGATATACTGACGTGTCAGTGATGATTCCGGCTCCACCAGAATACGCCGGAATTCTTCTTCGCCCAGCGCAGTCAGATTTACCCGGATCGGGAAACGCCCCTGCAATTCCGGAATCAGATCGGACGGTTTAGCGAGATGAAACGCGCCGGATGCAATAAACAGGATATGATCGGTTTTGATATGGCCGTAGCGCGTATTGACGGTTGTGCCTTCTACTAGCGGCAGCAGATCACGCTGAACGCCTTCGCGGGATACCTCGCCGCCTGAAGCTGTGCCGCTGCGATGGGTTATTTTATCCATCTCATCGAGAAATACGATGCCGTCATTTTCGGCCCGTTTGATCGCTTCATCTTTCACCGCATCCTGATCAAGCATGCGGTCAGCTTCCTGTTGCTGAATGATTTTCATCGCATCGCAAACATTCATCCGCTTGCTTGCCTTCTGCCTGTTCATGATGTTGCCCAGCATATCCTGCAAATCCATCGCATCGGTGCCCTGTCCGCTGAACATTTGCAGCATCGGTGCGCCCTGTTGCGGTTCCACATCAATCTCGACCTGTCGTTTATCCAACTCACCCAGGCGCAATTTATGGCGCATTTTTTCACGCGATTCATTCGAGGCCGCACTGGCATCGCTGTTATGCGGCCCGTTGGGCGCGACCGGATGCGGGATCAGGATATCCAACAATTTATCTTCGGCCACTTTTTCAGCCTTGGTTTGTACCCGCGCCAGATGTTCCTCGCGCACGATTTTGATGGCCGTATCAACCAGATCGCGAATGATGGTTTCCACATCGCGTCCGACATAGCCGACTTCGGTAAATTTGGTTGCTTCGATTTTGATAAACGGCGCATTGGCCAGTCGCGCCAGCCGGCGCGCAATTTCGGTCTTGCCGACGCCGGTGGGGCCAATCATCAGTATATTTTTCGGTGTAATCTCTTCGCGCATCGGTGAGGGCACCTGTTGACGACGCCAGCGATTACGCAGCGCAATGGCGACAGCGCGTTTGGCGTCATCCTGACCAACGATATAGCGGTCCAGTTCTGAAATAATTTCACGCGGGGTCATGGTCTGGCTCACGTTTGCGACTCCTTGGGGATGGTTTCAATGGTGATGTTCGTATTGGTGTAAATACAGATATTGGCAGCGATTAACATAGCTTCGCGGGTGGCATCTTCAGCACATAAATCGCTGTGGTTGAGCAGGGCGGTAGCGGCTGCCTTGGCATAGCCGCCGCCCGAACCGATAGATGCGACCCCATCATCCGGTTCCAATACGTCGCCATTACCGGAAATTAGCAGTGTATTATCTTTATCGGCGACAATCATCATGGCTTCGAGCTGGCGCAGGTATTTATCGGTGCGCCAGTCTTTGGCCAGCGCCACGGCGGCTCTTAACAGGCTGCCGCCATGTTCATCGAGCTTGGCTTCAAAGCGTTCAA
>CAZDFL010000051.1:2994-9515 GCA_964504835.1 uncultured Zetaproteobacteria bacterium | reverse complement strand
GCCAGTTTACTTTCCAATTCGCGCTTGTCAGATGCACTCAATGCTGTGGATTCACTCAGTAACTGACGGAAATGCTTCACTTCCGCATCATGCTTATGCAGATACTTCTCAGCGCCGCGAATGACAAAATCTTTCTCATGCCGGCGCATCATCAACATGGAAATCATTTTTTTATCGCCGCCAACCGTTTTCAGATGCCGTTCAATGGCATGCACCGCATCGCGCAACTTGCCGCGCAAACCCTTTTTCTCGCTTAGACCCATGGCCTCTTTATCGGCGGCATAAGCCCGCACGCGCTCATCAAATGCATTCAGCGCCTCGCTGAACGCCGCCGCATTCCGGCGCAACTCATCGCTTGGCATAGCCGACTTCAGCGTGTTTACAGCAGCCTTATTCTCGCTCACAACAGACTCGTAATCCGCCCCCAGCGACTTCGAGCCGGATGCCAGTTTGAGCGCCAGCGCATCCTGCCACTTGACCTGCTCGGCCATGCCATCGAGAACTTCCATTGATTTTGACAGCGTATACAACTCAGCGTCAATTTCCTCCAGCGCCGCCATGGTGCTGTTATGCACCAGCCCGGCCAACACCACCGCAACCGCCGTCAAGCCCCCCACCGCCGCCAATCGTTGCGCCACCGAAAACCGGTCATACCATTTGTGATTACTTCTGTCCGCCATATGTCGCCTCCAAGCTTTCTATAAAACCAACGCCTGTTTTAAGCAATTCGTATGCCAGCCAAACGCGCATGGATTTTTTTTCAGGGGGTGATTCATCAGGAAGGCTTTACAACAATTTTCTGCTAGAATTCGACCATGCCCATAAACTTGGTTTCATTAACCCAGACAACCGCAGATCGCTTATTGCATAATGCTGTTGTTTCACTGCGTAAGCGCTGGTCAGTCCTGAAGGCATCCGGCCCCGGACTGCGCGACTATCTGCAAGGCCAGATCACCCAGGACATGAACAGATTAACCCCTGCTCACGGCATTCACAGCTGCATTTTATCTCCGCAAGGCAAAGCCGTGTCCGAGATGTATATACTTGAAGGCAATGATGATGAATTACTCATACTCACGCCCGCCTCACATGCCGTTGCCACTGTATCGCGCCTGCGCCAGTTTGCGCTTGGCCAGACGCTGCGCGTCGGCGTTGTCGATGCGCTCGCTATTTGTTCGGTACAGGGAGCCAATGCGGCACAGATACTAAATGATTTTGCCTTAAACGAACCGGAGCAAGGCTGGCTGGCCTGCAGCAGAAAACAGGATGAAGATTGTTTTGCGCTGGTCATGCCGGAAAACCCACGCGGTTTCTGGGTCATCAGTCGTCGGGAGCACATCGAAACCGTTATCGGCAACCATCAACAGGTGGATGAAACTGAAATGGAAGCGATGCGTATTATCCGTGGCATCCCCGATTTTGGTGTGGAGTGGGATGAAAGCATCCATCCGCTCAATGCCAACCTGATTGAATTTAACGGCGTCTGCTTCGAAAAAGGATGTTACGTCGGTCAGGAAGTGACTTCCCGCATGCACTGGCGCGGCGGCATTAAAAAGAAATTGTACCGAGTGGCAATCGACGGCAGGCCTGAATCGCTCCCCTGCCCGGTGCAAACCACGGCCAATATCGGCGAACTGCGTTCAGCCGCTATCGACCATGAAAATAATTGCGTGGGCATGGCTTTACTCCCTATTGAAGTTGCCGAATCGGGTGCCACACTAGCGCTGGATAATGGTGCACAGATAGAAATACTGGAGGTCTGCCATGCCTGATGCTTTCATCTGGTATCATGCCGATAAAAATATGGAACCTGATCTGCAACACTGGATCGATGCAGTCGAGGACGAGGCTGGCGTGCGCGGCAAGCTCTATATCCGCACCCATCAGGATGAAACAACATTCATGGAATCCTACAGCGACGTATCACGCGCCACCATTGACCGCATCGAAAAACTTGCCGCATCCAGCCCGGTTTTTCAAGACATTGATCGCCGCTGCGAAAGTTTCATTCAAATCTCATCCTGACCGGGCTGAGTTTGATCAAAAGTTATGTATTATATTCCCGGAATTGCCAAACTCACACTCCAACTCATCCACGGACGCCCCATAAAATGTAATCACAGAGTTGGCATTGAGCACTCTCCCGTGAAACATGCGAATATCAGCATCGTATTCAATTGATGCGACGTATCCCTGATAAGTCATTGTCGGTTGCATGGCGCATCTCCTATGGCTGATCACTCCATTTTCAGCAGGGGGGAAATCTGGCATATCTCCTTAATCGCCGCATCCAGGTAATGCCGTAATGCGGCTGCTGCTTGAATCAATTGCAGGCAAAACAGTGCCGGATCGACCTAATCGGAGAGAACCCAGAGTCGTGAAACGAAGCCCCAAACCTTTCCCGGTACTAATGGTGCCCAGACAGCAAATGAAACAGAGCTATATAAATTGAAACCTTACTGCCGAGGGAGCTTAACTAAGTGCCATTCGGGGCAGAGTCCTTTCTGAGTGTCCGGATCTGGCCGTTCTAAGACGGTCACATCACCAGCACCACCGGTCGAGTTCCAACCAGTATGGGTGGCTACTTTCATCCATAATCACTGGCTGCTTTGCGACCTAACGGGTGGTCGGTTTCACCTGCATACGCAACTTTATCCCATCAATTCTTTTGCCTGCAATAACTCATGTCCCATTATTTCCCCCGATTACATTGATGATTATTTCAACAGTCGAAACAATCGATGACTGGATGCTTTTCTATCAAAGGTAATCGTATATTCGCAACCTGATGCCTGATTCATATGAACAATCAGATAATCCGAAAAATCCGCATTTCCCAGTGCAAAAGCACGAAGTGCTGACCAGCCCTGCTCTTGTTGCTCAACGACCAATTCAGAGGCCAGAAAAATCCGCTGCAATACGGCTTGAATGGTTGTTTTTTCATAACCATAGGCACGAGAAAGAACCCATATTGTTTCACAAAGCACGATTGCACTAATCCACCCTGGAGTCTCTACACTGCAAGCTTCTACAGCCTTCGTGGCAATGGCTGCCTGATGTTCGTCGTCCTGCACGATATAACGAACAAGTACATTCGTATCAATCCCAATCATTCGCTATTCACTCACAAATCGCTCACGAATAACCCGATCCATTTCATCTAAACTGATAGCTTTATCAGGCTTAGCGACCATCCCTTTCAAATCCCTTATTGAGCCGCCAATGGGGATGATTTCCACACTATTTTGATGCAATACAAACTCAAGTTTATCTCCTGTTTTAAGGTGCAACCTGCTTCTGACTGCCTTGGGGATAGTTACTTGTCCTTTGCTTGTTAAAGTCACACTCATGCAAACCTCCTTACCACCCTCCTTACTTTAAAAAAACACCGGAATATGTCAAGAAAACAGAAAGGAAGTGTAGGGTGAAAGAGAGAGGCGTTATCCACCACTTTTAATGTTATTGGCTACTTCAGAGGTCACATTACCAACGTATAGGCGGTTGACCGTGAGCTGTTAGCCATGCATTGGCCCGGGAAAAATGGCCACAGCCTAAAAAACCCCGGTAGGCAGAAAATGGCGACGGGTGGGTTGTTTGCAACACAAGGTGACGATTCGCATCAATCCCCTGCCCCTTTTCCTGAGCATATTTGCCCCATAACATAAATACGAGATGCTCCCGGTTCGCATTGAGCGCTGCAATGATCGTGTCGGTGAACTGCTCCCAGCCGCGCTTTTGGTGTGATCCCGGCTGTTGCGCTTCCACTGTCAGAGTTGCGTTCAACAGCAATACGCCCTGCTCTGCCCACTGCGTCAAACAACCGTGTACCGGCCTGCTGAAATCAAGCGCCGGATCAGTTTCCATCTCCTTATATATATTGCGTAGGGACGGCGGTATTTTTTCGCCATAAGGGACGGAAAAACTCAAGCCGTGCGCCTGATTGGGGCCGTGATAAGGATCCTGACCCAGAATCACGACGTTCACATCCTCGAAATCAGTATGCTTGAGCGCGGCAAACCAGTTCTCTTTGGCCGGGTAGATGGTCTTGTGTTTCTGAGCTTCCAAAAAATCGATCAGATTGCGCATGTAATCTTTATCGAATTCCCCGGCCAGATACGGGTCCCATGATTTGGAGATATGCACTATGACTGCCCGTTTCTTAATTGCTCAGCCAGCGCCCGCAGGGCGCGACCACGATGCGATACCGAAGCCTTTTCTTCTGGCGAACACTCAGCAAAGGCCTTGCCCAGCTCCGGACAGAAAAACAGAGGATCATAACCAAAGCCGCCCGCACCAACGGCCTGCGTTAAAATCTCACCCTGCACCTCGCCTTCAGCACTGAATGATTGCTCGCGATCTGGAAAAGCCAAGTGAACAGCGCAGTGGAAATGAGCAGCGCGATTGCCATGCCCCGCCAGTTCTGCCAGCAATTTCCGATTATTGTCGGCATCGCAGGCATCCAGGCCGGCAAAGCGGGCAGAATAGACGCCCGGCGCGCCATTAAGCGCATCGACGCACAGCCCGGAGTCATCGGCCAATGCAGGCAAGCCGTTGGCAGCGGCGAATGCTGCTGCTTTTTTTCGGGCATTGCCCGAAAAAGTAGATGCATCTTCGATGACATCGATAAACACCGTATCGGATGGGGCAACCAGTTCGATGCCGAGTGCGCCGAGTATAGCGGCGATCTCGGTACGTTTTTTTTCATTGTTGCTGGCTACGACCAATTGCATGCGTAATCCCCTGTTTTTTGCTGCGGCCAAGTCTATGCCATAACATGGCGCGCCGAATTATGTTTTTTGACAATATCTCGCCATCTGAATATTATCAATGGCAGAGCAGACATGGAAAAGCAGCAGCATCAAGGATTTCTGGCGTCACGAATATCTGACCGTGCATTTCGATAAACATGCTCCGGGTCAATTGATCGTGACACGGGACTGGAAACAAACCCTGACTGATGCAGGCAACTACGATTTCGTCACGAGTCGCATCTATATATTCGCGCTGTTCTGGCTGGGTTTCATGCTGGCTGTTGTGGTTCTGACAGGGCTAATCAGTCTGCCAGGACGTTGGCCGCTGCGTATGCAGGGGCAATCCATCCTTGCTCAGGCAATCGTGCTGATTCCCACGCTGGCGCTGATGGGCTTTGCGGCATCGCTGGTGACGCATGAAGACATCATGCTCACATTGGCAATCCTGATATACCTTGGCAGCGCATGGCCGGACAGGTGGATATTCAACCGCTTCAGCCGCCAGACATACAGCAATGCGTGGCGACTGATCATGTTCACCAAACTCGCCATCATTGCGCTATTGCTGGCGGGGTGGTGGTTGTTGGGAATGGATACGTTTGGCGGGGTGGGCTGAAGCGTTACTTTTTGAACACAATATCCACACGCCGGTTCTGCGCCTGACAGGCTTCTCTCATATCGGATCTGCATTGCGGCTGTTCCTCGCCAAAGCTGACTCCCTCGATATCACCAGCCTGAATACCACGGCGAATCAAATCATCCTTGGCGGCATCGGCCAGCCTTGTGCCGAGCCCCAGGTTATATTCCCGTGAACCTTTTTGGCCTGTGTTGCCTTCCAGCCGGAAACGGGGCGCATGGCCTTGCTTGCGCAAATGGCGATAGGCGCGCTGATATTGATCCAGAATGCTTTTGGCTGCTGCTGTCAGCTCAGAAGAGTCATCAGAAAAATAAATGGAGGCACGATTCGGCACTACCAACGCGTTTATCTCGATTGATATAGGGGTACAAGTGCCACGGGTGATCATATGGGCTTGCGCAACAAAAAATTCCCCAATTCTCGCCCCTGTTAGAATGGGATGATGGGCTGGCTTCACAAACTCCCAATCATTTAATTTGTTCACCAGTGAATTGGAAAAAGATTGTGATTTGCGTTCTGGCTGTCGGGACAATGTAAATCGAAGGGTATATTCCTGCGTCTTTTCAATGTTATTTTGATGTATATCGAGCACTTCGGCCTGACCATCGACATGGGCATATGTACAGGGTCCGCCAACCGTTCTGACACAAGCACTGCTCAGTCCGAGCGCAAACAGCACAATAATCAATAGCCTGACTTTGTTTGACCAAGAATACATCATGTCATGACTCATAGCGCAAGCGTATCACGGCAGCACAAAAAACAAACGCGAACTTCTGAATATCTGAAAATCATTCCGCTGACATTGAATTCCGATCCATGATCAGCGTACAATCAGATTCGTGTTGGCAATGCATGCCGAGGTGCGTAAAAAATAGTTTTAACTGCACCACAGAATAATCTGCGCTTGAAAATGAAACCATCCGGCCATTATTCAATGTCAGCTCGAAATGCTTTTTATACAAACTCACCTTAGCAATATCTTCCAGCGGATATTGCTGTTCGTTCGATCCAGACAAGTTCCTTGTATGCACGCAATCAGAAATCTCAATCATGGCCGGTTGGCTGAGGTCGGATCCAGACCTGAAGAACTTCGACAACGCAAAAACCATGAATGCGAGCACCAGAAGCGG
>CAZDFL010000051.1:0-2894 GCA_964504835.1 uncultured Zetaproteobacteria bacterium | reverse complement strand
ATCAAGCCGCTGCGATAGCCTGATTCTGTAGCATGGATAGATCAGCGATGCCCTTATCGGCCAGCGTCTTTAACTGCATAAACTGATCCCAGCTCAATGGTTTATCTTCGGCAGTGGCCTGCACTTCAACCACGCCGCCATCCGGCGTCATAACAAAATTGGCATCCATTTCGGCCTGTGAGTCTTCGGAATATTGCAAATCGAGCAACGCTTCTCCCGCCACAAACCCACAGCTAACTGCGGCCAGTTGACCCATGACCGGATCATTTTCGAGCGTGCCATTCGCCAGCAATGTATTAACGGCAATGCGAAGCGCCACCCATGAGCCTGTAATGGCGGCGGTACGGGTGCCTCCGTCGGCCTGCAATACATCGCAATCCAGACTGATCGAGCGCGGACCCAATGCTTCCAGATCGACCACGGCACGCAGGGAGCGGCCAATCAGGCGTTGAATTTCCACGGTGCGGCCACCCTGTTTGCCGCGTGCAGCTTCACGACCGCCGCGCGTATGGGTGGCGCGTGGCAGCATGCCATATTCAGCTGTCACCCAACCCTTGTCGGTATTTCTCAAAAACGGAGGCTGCCGTTCTTCGACGCTGGCCGTGCACAGCACGCGCGTATGGCCAAACGAAATCAGCGCCGAGCCTTCGGCGTAGCGGTTGAACGTGGTATCAATAATAATAGGGCGAAGTTCATTCACCTGTCTGTCTTCACGCATGTATTAGTGTTTTTCTTGCAGCCAGGCTTTTAATTGAGCTGCACTCTTGCCGCCTGATGCTATACGGCCATCACCGGAAATCATGCTTGGCGTGCCGCTGATGCCGAGTTTTTTGCCCAGCGCAATGATTTCATCAATCGGAGTGTCGCATGCTCCGGCTTTCGGGTCGGCATTGTTGACCATGATATCAGTCAGCACTTTATGCTGATCCTTGGCGCACCAGATGGCTTCCGACCAGCCCCTGGCATGTTTATGAAAACTTAGTGGAAACAGAAAGCTGTACACCTGCACGCCTTTCAACTTCGCCAGTTCTTTTTCAAAGTCTTTGCAGAAAGGGCATTCCGGATCGGTAAAGATGGCCAGTTTCAGTTTGCCTTGTGTATCACCGGAAACAACGGCTTTATCCAGTGGTAATATGCTCCAGTCGATGCGGTTAAGCTCTTCCATGCGCGCTTTGGTCAGGTCTTTTTTAGCCACGGTATCAATCATATGACCACCGAGCACAAAGTGGCTGCCATTGGCATCGGAGTAGAAAACACTCCTGCCGCTGCGCACTTCATACAGGCCAGGGATCGGTGTTGGCTTGACCTCATCGATACTGGTGCTGCGCAGCACGCCGGCGGCATGGCTGCGAATCGATTCGATATCGACTCCGCTCCTGGCATTATCAGCAGCCACGGCGATGGTGGCAGCAAGCATGGATAAAATCAGTAGTAATGGGCGCATAAAGACTCCTGTTGGTTGGTTGTGCGCATCATGCTTTTATCCATGCCTGTTGTGAAGGGGAAAGAAGGCACACCGACAGCGGAGCTTATTCTTTTAACAGGCTCAGGATGGAATCGGAAAATTTCGGATTATCCCAGGGCAAGGCGCCAATCTGATGCGCTGTGATGCTGTTATCGGCGGCGACCACGACGGTGGTAGGCAGGCCGCGCGCGCCCATCCCCATGGCCTGGGCCGAATCGGTGAGCTGGGCAGGCAGGTCGAAGTGATTGGTTTTCAGAAAGATTTGTGCATCTTCCAGCGTATTATCCAGCGAAATCGGAATGATGGTGACATCCGGGTGTTGCTTCAGCCAGGCGGTCAGCAACGGCATTTCATGCCTGCACGGGCCGCACCATGAGGCCCAGAAGTGCACCAGCACCGCTTTGCCCTTGTATTCCGTCAGCGCATGCGGCACGCCGCTGCTGTCGATCCATTGCAATTCTGCCGCCTGAGCTGGCATCCAGACGAACAGGATCAACGCAGCACTGATCATCCACCTGTTCACCCATCCGTTTGTTCGTCGTGTCATCGGGTTCTCCTGATTTTCGGGCTTGGTCGCAGAATCTGGAAAAATCTTGCATCCGACATGCAATTACCTAATAATACGTCCGTGATACATCTTATTCGTCAGTACATAGCCGCCATCATGGCCGTTTCCATACTGCTTGTCACTGCGGTGCCAACGGTATCGGCAGCCATGTGCGCCTTACCCGATATGGGCGCTATGGCGGAACAAATGCAGGAGCAAATGCAAACCGAATCGGTGACGCCGCCCATGAACGGGCAGGATTGTTATATCGAATGCGGATGCCGCATTGATAGACATCTCGATGGCATGCCGCATCAGTTAGCGCCGCATGCCCTGTCCATGAATGCTGAACCCATGTCAATCACACTGAACCCGGCCATCTTCATGGCCATGCCTGCGCTGAATACACGTTGGCTGTCTGTTTCTCCACCACCGCCCCGAACCATCTGATTTTTTCCCGTCTTTAATCTGACTTTCCGGCACTGCGCCCGGAACACATGCGCGTGCCGTTGCGGCACGCAGGAAAAAATCAAATGGAGGATACAATGAAAAAATTACTATCGTTGACAATGGTGGCGGTGGCCTGCGTGCTGCTCTCACCCGTCAAGGCGCATGCCTATCTGGGTCTGTGCTGCGCCAAATGCGGCGGCAATATGCCGATGAATATACCCGGCGGAGGCATACCGGAAACACACGAATTCCGCTTCAAAATTCAGCCGATGTTTATGCGCATGCAGGGCTTGCGCAGCGGGGCATCCAATGTGGACGGAAGCAGTCTGTTGGGTATGCCGGTCATGATGGGAAAACCGACCGGAAAATTCATGGCGGTGCAGAAAAACATGAATATGAGCATGCTCAATGTGGCCATGGGTTATTCATTCA
>CAZDFL010000050.1:0-9527 GCA_964504835.1 uncultured Zetaproteobacteria bacterium | reverse complement strand
TGGAGTCATCATGGAAGTTTCGGAACTGCTTGCCTTTACCGTAAAAAACAAGGCCTCTGACCTACACCTGTCATCAGGCGAACCGCCGATGATCCGTATCAATGGCGATATGACGCGCATCAAAATGCCGGAGATCGACAAGCGCGAAGTACAAAACATGGTGTATGACATCATGGGCGATGCTCAGCGCAAAACGTTTGAAGAACACATGGAAATCGACTTCTCTTTTTCACTGGGCGACATTGCCCGCTTCCGTGTGAATGTGTTTGAACAGCGCCGTGGCATCGGTGCGGTATTCCGTGTCATTCCCAATGAGGTGCTGACGCTGGATCAGTTGAAATGCCCGCAGATTTTCCGCGATATTGCCATGATGCCGCGCGGCATCTGTCTGGTTACCGGCCCCACCGGCTCGGGTAAATCGACCACGCTGGCGGCCATGGTCGATCATCGTAATGATAGTGAACGCGGCCATATCCTGACGATTGAAGACCCGATTGAATTCGTCCACCGTTCCAAAAACAGCTTAATATCACAGCGCGAACTGGGTCCGCACACGCACTCCTTCGCCAATGCCCTGCGCAGCGCCCTGCGTGAAGATCCCGATGTAATTCTGATCGGCGAACTGCGTGATCTGGAAACCATCAGGCTGGCACTGACAGCAGCCGAAACCGGCCATATGGTATTCGGCACTCTGCATACCTCCTCCGCGCCCAAAACCATCGACCGCATTATCGATGTGTTTCCAGCCGCTGAAAAAGAGATGGTGCGCTCCATGCTGTCCGAATCGATTCGCGCCATTATTTCGCAAACGCTAATTAAAACCGCCGATGGGCAAGGGCGTGTCGCCGCACATGAAATCATGCTGGGCTCACCTGCCGTACGCAATCTGATTCGTGAAAATAAAATCGCTCAGATGGTTTCGGTGATGCAAACATCGCAACGTGACGGCATGCAAACACTGGATTCACATCTGCAACAGCTGGTCAAATCACGGCAAATCACGGCACAGGCCGCCATGGAAAAAGCCAGCAACAAAAAGTTATTCGGCGGCGGCATGGTTTAACATGAAACAAACAACGCCCCCGCAACTATCCTTAGGATCCTTATTCGTTACTGCTACAACAATAGATTGTTTCCATCGATTGGATGAAATCGCATTCTGATCTCCAGAAGGGAAGCTTTCCCAAGCGTTTGGGAATCGCGGCATGCAGTGTTGGGGGATTGGCTATTGCAGCCTTATCCGGTATCAGTGAAGCCTTGCCCCAGAATGCATCGTGATCCAGAGACAAAGGTTGTGGGGCATAGTTGGGGGCGTTTTCCTCTGTGATCTGTTCCTCTGTGATCGATTCACCGGCTCCGGTTGCGCGCAAGCGTTCCAGAAATACGCCTCGTTCCATGCCGCGCAATCTGAACAGCAGAAAGGGATCCTGATCAAACGCCTCTGCCAGCAGGTAATAGACAGCGGCAATATGTTTGCAAGGGTTGGACCAGTCTGGACATGAGCAATCGGTATCAAGATCGTTCTGACGCAGCGGAAACAGTGGCGCTCCCGCATCGGAGAATATCCGTTCAATCTCCTCCGGCATTTCACCACCCAGGAGCAGAGCGGCGAAGATCGGTTCTTCACTGACCCGATCCACCACATTCCGCCATTGCTCATCATTCAATGTGGTCAATTCAATGGAAACATCATAAGCGCCACGACTTGAACCCTGAACTTTGGCCTGAACAGCTCCCTCATCAATCTTCAGGCTGGCGACTTGCCCCTTGCGGGCATAGGCACGCCCCCGCGACAGGCGTGCGCCAATCTGGAAGCTCTCCAGCGTTTGAATCCAGCGCTTTCCCCACCATTTTTCGGCGAATGCGCCCCGTTTACTCTGCGCCTTGATGCCGCCTTTTACCGCTTTCGGCGTAGTCGGCGTGTAATACCAGTTATAACGGGACATGTTATTCTCCCACAGCGTCGCGGCTTAAACGAATCATATCCCGTAAGTCGTCATTGCTCAGTTCGGTCAGCCACTGCTCGCCACTGCCGACGACCTGCGCTGCAATCCCTGTTTTCTGTTCAATCATCTCATCAATTCGTTCCTCAAGCGTTCCGGCAACGATGAATTTATGCACCTGCACATTACGCTGCTGACCAATGCGAAAAGCGCGATCCGTAGCCTGATTTTCCACCGCAGGGTTCCACCATCGGTCATAATGTACCACATGATTGGCTCGCGTCAGGTTCAGCCCGGTGCCGCCAGCCTTGAGCGATAAAACGAACAAATGTGGCGCATCCTTATCCTGCTGGAATCGTTCAATCATGGCATCTCGTTTCTTTCTGCTGACGCCACCATGCAAAAATAGCACTTCTTCGCCGAACTGCTCCTGAAAATAGCGTTGCAACATGCCACCCATGGTGGTGAATTGGGTAAATACCAAGGTGTGTTCGCCGACTTCTCTGATCTCGTCAAGCATCTCATGCAGACGTGCGAGCTTGCCGGAACGACCCGGAATGGCGGAACCATCCCCCATAAACTGAGCCGGATGATTACACACCTGTTTAAGTTTGGACAAAGTGGCCAGTACCAGACCGCGCCGCTCGATGCCCGTTGCCTGCTCAAGCTGCTGTTGCATATCCTCAATCACAGCCTGATATAAGGAGGCCTGTTCGCGTGTGAGTGTGGTGTATTCCTTCTGTTCGATCTTATCCGGCAGATCGCTGATAATGCTACGATCCGTTTTCATACGGCGCAGGATAAAAGGCGCGGTCAGTTGTTTGAGTCGTGCTGCGGCATCCGCATCCCGCCATGCCTGAATCGGTTTATAGAATACGCGTTTGAAGCTGTTCTGATTGCCCAACAGACCGGGGTTGAGAAAATCCATCAATGCCCACAAATCGCCAACATGGTTCTCCACCGGCGTACCGGTCAGCGCAATCCGATAGTGCGCACGAATCGAACGCGCAGCTTTGGATTGTTTGCTCTCCGGATTCTTGATGTTCTGCGCTTCATCCAGAATCACACCAGCCCAATCCATCTCTTTCATAAAATCAATATCCCGCTGTAACAGACCATAACTGGAAATCACCAGCCCGTGTTCGGCAGCCACTCTGGCAAAAGTACCCTTGCGTTTTCGATCCGGCCCATGATGGACAAGCACGGAAAGATTCGGGGTAAACCGCGCCGCTTCCTTACACCAGTTGTTGATGACCGACGTGGGACAAGCGAGCAATACAGGGCGCTGCTCACCCGCCTCGCGCTCATGCTGAATCAACGCCAGAGTCTGTATCGTTTTACCGAGCCCCATATCATCGGCCAGACACGCACCTAAACCCCACTGACGCAGAAAGGCCAGCCATGAATAGCCTCGTTCCTGATAGGGACGAAGCTGACCCGTAAACCGGTCAGGCTGGTCGAGCACTGCAAAATCCTGCTTGCCGGTCAGCGTGGCAAGAAGATCCTCCAGCCATCCTTCCGTTTCTACCGCCTCCACGGGCAAGTTTCCCACCTGTTTTTCCGCCCCCAGAGCCATAGCGATGAGATCGCGAGCGCTACCGGACTGCTGCTTCTGACGCTCCAGAAAGCGCACTGCACGCTTGATTTCATCGCTATCAATCATCGTCCACTGGCCACGCACTTGTACCAGCGGCGCTTTTAATAAGGCCAGCCGACGTAGCTCATTAATATCCAGCGTTTCCCCGCCCAGTGAAGCCTTCACATCAAATTGAATCATGCGATCCAGCGTTAATCCGCCGCCGCCTTGCATGGCGGGCGTCTTCGCCCTGGCTGTGACATGCAAATGTTGAACCACGCCGCGCCCCACCCACCATGATGGTAACAACACCACAAAGCCCGCCGCCCGCAACGCCTGCGCCTGTTCCTGTAGAAAACGACTGGCACCAGTGGCATCACAGATAAAACCATTCGGATTCCGGCTCTTCAAGCTGGCCGCTATTTCCGGGCAGAGACCCGCAGCCTGACCCAGAGCCGTCAATAAAAATTCAGTGGCATCAGCGCCGAATTCCTTCAAGTGCGTAGCAGCGCGCCCACCAGCCTGCCATAATTCCGCCACGGGCAGCATCAGACTTGGATCACTTTTGGGCTGCAACAGATAATCCACCCGCCATGCGTTAGTAGTATCCTCTGTGATGGCATCCGGCGCGGTCAGACGGAAGGCAAACTTGAAGGGTGATCGCGCCACCAGATCAATCGGTCGACGCCAGACATCCAATTCTCTGGCAAAGGTTTGTAAATTTCCATGATCCTTCCACTGCACCGTAGCATCCATTGATACCAACGCCGCCATCCATGCATCATGCAAACTGGCATGGTGTTGGTTCTTTCCTTGAATGGGTTCGGATATATTGGCATGGCGCACCATAGCATCCAGCAGACGCGCCAATAACAGGTTCATTGTTTGGCCGGGATGGGTCTCGGGCGGGGTATCTGGAGAATCACCCATGCGGCGACCTTCTATGCAGCGACAAACTCCGGGCATACACAGCGCCAGCGCATCGAGACTATATTCGTCATCTGTATCCGGAGCAGGCAGCCAGCGTGCTTCGTAACTGCCATCGCCATGAACCAGTCCGGGCAGGAAATTCTCTTTGGATTTCATATTGAATGCGATGGATACCAAACTGTTACACCATAAAAAAGAGGTGCCAAACAGGATACCCGCTCTGGCTTCTGTTTCAGAATTGGCGATGTTTACCAGTTCCAACAGTTCTGCTACGGATAGTTTTCGCGTCAGCACGTCATGTGGTCTGATCGCTATCTTGCGTCTGAGATCAGGAGGTGACCCGATCAACGGCGATGAGGGAATGGCTGCGTCACCCCGCGATGGCAACCAGAGGGTTTGCATGGATGTATTACTCTTCAGAATACGAATATCGGCAGCAAGCAGTTTCAGTGCAGCGCGGAGCCCCTTTATTCCGGCATCATAACGGTAAGAGAGGGGAGTGTTGTCCTTAGTAGCATCGTCCTTGGCCGCACAATCCTGTTCACCCCAAAGCCAGAAGCCACCGTCACGTATAGAAAGATGCAGGATAATCACGATCCGTGATGCTACCTACACGATCACAAATTCATATCACATCCAGCCTGCCACCCAATTCCGGGCAACAATGCAACCAGCATCGCAGGCTATCACTTACTGAAACGAAACATGCGAAATACAACGAACAATCAAAGTGTTGAAAAACGAATGTACGAATAAGCTTTTTTCTGCATAATGCCTCCGATAAGTTTATTTTTTAGGTAGGTTGTGCTATTCACAATTACCTTATCATACCACCATATAAAAAAATCCATGCGTGTTCATACAACCGTTTAACACAGTAAAATACATCACAGGAGAATAGGGCATGAATAAATCGGATGCGCAGAACCTGTCCCTCAAGCAGTTGTTGATGGTGATGAATAAACGGGATGCATCCGATCTGTATATCACCACCGGCATGCCTCCCTCATACCGCATCAATGGCAGTGTTTACCCTTTAAAACAACCACCGCTGACTGCATCCCAGTGTGAAAAACTGGCCATTGGCAGCATGAGCGAACGCCAGCGCGCCGCCTTTGCAGCTGAATACGAAATGAATCTTGCCCTGTCCTATGACGAGATCGGTCGTTTTCGGGTCAATATTTTCCGTCAGCGTGGCCATGTCGGCATGGTGATTCGCAAGGTTAATCTGGAAATCCCCACCCTCGACGGACTCGGAATGCCGGAGATATTCAAGGATATTTCCATGCAGAGTCGCGGGCTGGTGCTGATGGTCGGTGCTACCGGCTGCGGCAAATCCACTTCGCTTGCCGCCATGATCGACTGGCGCAACAGCAATCAGGCCGGCCATATTATTTCGATTGAAGACCCGATTGAATTTGTCCATGAACACAAAAAATGCGTCATCACCCAGCGTGAGGTCGGCACCGACACGCTGGAATATAAAACAGCCTTGAAAAACACCCTGCGGCAAGCGCCCGATGTGATTCTGATTGGTGAGATTCGCGATCGGGAAACCATGGAACATGCACTGGAATTCTCTGAAACCGGCCATTTGTGCCTGGCCACCCTGCATGCCAATAATGCCAATCAGGCATTGGAGCGCATTATCAATTTCTTCCCTGAGGATATGCACCTTCAGGTCAGCCTGAATCTGGCCTTGAATTTGAAAGCTATCCTGTCGCAACGGCTGGTCAAAACGCCGGAAGATAAACGTTTGCCGGCCATTGAAATTCTGCTCAATACACCGCGCATTGCCGATTTGATTGGCAAATGGAATATCGCTGAAATCAAGGAAGCCATGGCTGCTGGCAAGAATTACGGCATGCAGACCTTTGATCAGTCACTGGTCGGTTTGTGGATGGATGGCTTGATTACCGAAGATGAGGCGCTTCGACATGCCGATTCTGTCAATAATGTGCGCCTGCAAATAAAAATGGTGAATCTCAAGGATGGCGGTGATGACGGGAATGGTCTGGATCAGCTATCCGGCAATATTGAAGCCCGTGACCTGAGCATCTGATGTCCGGCAGAGCGTTCATTGATGATTTGTTACGGATCGCTTTCAAAAATGGCGCATCGGATTTGATTGTACGCACCTTTGACCAGATACGCATGCGCATCGGCGGCGATATTGTTACTGTTCCAGCCGACAAGATCAGTCCGCCGGATCGCGATAAAAGCAACGAAATGATGGCGCATTTGACCCGACACCTGCCCGCCACCCCGGATTTCGAATCAATCAACCATCTGGATTTTCACTACAGTCTGGATGGCGTCTGCCATTTTCGCATCCATATACTGCGCAGCAACGACGCCTTCGGCATTGTTGCACGTCTTATCCCGCAGCAAATTCCCAGCTTTGAAGCACTGCGCCTACCGCCGGTGTTCGACGAAATCACCCATTATCGTAACGGTCTGATTCTGATGGCCGGAGCGACCGGTTCCGGCAAAAGCACATCGCTGGCTGCACTGTTAAGCCATATCATTGCACAGCGTCCGGTGCATGCCCTGACGCTGGAAGATCCCATCGAGTTCCGCTATGGAACCGATCAGCGAGGCACCGTCACCCAGCGTGAAATCGGCACGGATGTGATCAGTTATAAACAGGGGCTGGTTGATGCCATGCGTGAAAGCCCCGATATTATTGTCGCTGGCGAAGCGCGTGGTAGTGAAGAGATTCAACTGGCACTGGAAGCCTCCGAAACAGGCCATCTTGTTATGGCCACTGTGCATGCCACTACAGCAATTGGCACCATGCAGCGTGTCATGGCCTCATTTGGCAAGGATGAGCAAGCTGGCATCCGCGAGCGTCTGGCAGAAAACCTGCGCGCCATTATTGTACAAAAGCTGCTACCCATGAAAGCAGGCAAACAGCGCATTGCGGCTTTGGAAATCATGATCAAAAACTCCGTCGTCAAACATTTCATTCTCGATCCCACCCACTGGAGTGAAATCCCCCGCGCCATGGAAGAAGGGCATAATCTGTACGGCTCCCAGAGTTTTGATCAACATTTACAACAATTGGTAGAAGATGATCTCATCGACTATAAAGAAGCCCAGGCCAATGCCGTTTTCCACGAAGATTTCGCCCTGCGTATGGGCCGTGAATAATCCAGACTAATAAATATATTTGGCCTGTAGAAAGAAAAAGTTGGCATCACGGCTGGTGCCAGTCTGCTGAATATAGGAACCGGCAAAGAAATGGCTATATCCGAGTAATGTGGCGAGATGCCATGCTTTGAACTCTGTAGCCAGGGTCAAATCTATTTCGCTACCCACATAGGACGATACCGGGCCGGCAGCACGCCTGAGCGCACCTGCACCGGCATTATACCATGCATCCGTGCCGGATTTGACCAGCCAGAAACCTTCATAAGCCAGGCGTATATGATTGTGCTGATTCAGCGCCCATTTCAGCACCGCTTCGCCATTATGAATATTCTGCAAGGAGAACAAATCCATATAACCGTAGTAGGCATGATTCAGCGGATAGAGATTATCGAAAGTCTGGTGTTTGCCATCCAGCGGGTTGCTATCACCGCTGCCATAATTATAGGCTGCGCCGAAATGCCAGCCCTGCCCCAGCTTACGTCCGACGCCAATATGGGCAGCATAGGCTCGCTGTTGTAAAAAACCGAAGCTGCCGGTTTGCAACATAGCCTCGCCATCAGCGTTCCAAACGCCCTTTTTATAGTCAAAACGCATACCTGTTGTGTGTACCCGGTCACCGGCACGCGTATTACGCCGCAACAGGTAGTAAAGCTCCATGCGCGTATCTTCAATGGATAGTTTGTCGGTGAGATACGCCCCGTAAAACTGGCTGTCGAACATGCGATTGCCGGTCGGCGCATGCGAATTAAAAGCCCGTGGCCTGACCGCAACCAGATGCGAAGCAAACACATCAACAACTCGCCCCTTACCGCCCAAGCGCTGACTTACACGAACTGCATCCCATACGCGCGCCGTATTGACCCACTCCAGCGAAGCCACCATGCGCAGCGCGCCCAGATTAAATTTCTGACGCCCGGTTCTCAATGTCCCACCGAAATCATCACCCCAGCCTACATCCACATAAGCCTGATGCAGATCGAAGCGATCGGCAAAAATATTGGCGGCTTTCGTATCATTGACGGTATTGCGCAAAAAGGCGCTGTTTACACGCGAATCCTGCCCTTCAACATAGAGTCCCCAGCGCTCGCCCTGATGAATATTCAGGTGCAGCCTGAGTTGAGAAAGCAAATAATCCTGTGGATCGACTGCCCCCGGCTTGCCCAGCGCAAAACCCTGTTTCCATTCATAACGCATACGCAGACTGCCGCCGACATCCCAAGCGATATCCGGCGAAAGGGAAGCGCCATCGTCATGATTCGCCGCAACTGCCGAATAGGGAACGGCACTCAGCACACAGCAAACCACGACCCCTGTCATTGCCATCATTTTCAGCATTATAACTCTCCAGTCCATGGATTTGATTGATTTGATGGCAAGATACCAGTCATAAAGCAAAAAACGCTCCAAAAAAACGCTCCACAGTTATAGAAGCGTTGATGTAATTCTGCCGTGCTACGGAAAAAAGCTATTGAACAGCCTTGATCGTAGCGGTCATGCCATCATGCAATAAACAGCGAATCTCATAGGTGCCGACTTTATCCAGTGTGAATGTGTAGGACGTATCGGGTTTGTCGATATGATCCTTGAGTGCAATATGACCCAGGCCACCACCGGCAAGTTGCTCGGTAACGCGTGATTTATGTTCAAAGGGATCCTTGTTCGTCAGCCGAATTGGCTGGCCGACATGCACCACCTGCTCTTCCGGCGTATATTCAATATCCTGTTCAGTAATCGTCGCCGCATCATCGTGCGCCATCGCAACCGGAATGGATGCAAGCAACGCACCGGCAGCGAACAGGGCTGTAGCTATCACGCGAAATTTCATCATGACCTCCTGGCATTTATGATTTTATAGAAACTGGCCACCGGAGAGGGTGAGGGGAGATGGGAACTCCGGCGACCAGTTAGCTCTCCGCAGTATTCAT
>CAZDFL010000049.1:0-9538 GCA_964504835.1 uncultured Zetaproteobacteria bacterium | reverse complement strand
AGCAATCCGAATGGAGCTCCTTGCAATGATGGCAATGCATGCACAGTGAATGATGCTTGTAGTAATCAGGCATGTATTGGAACCCCCGTGATATGCGATGATGGCAATGCATCTACAATTGACTCCTGCAATCCTGTGGTTGGATGTGTCTTTACGCCTGTTGCGCAAGCTCCTTCTGCGAGTTCATTACTTTCTGTTCAATTGAAGCACTCTCCTCGCACCCTTTCAACTGGAGCCAAGGGAACGCTTCGTATTCAAGTGAAAAACCTGGGTAACAAAACAGGGAAAGGAATGCTCACTGTGGTGGATCATATGCCTGTCGGGTTGTCTGTTAAAACAGGCGATTTCAGGGTCAATTCATGGCGTTGCAAAGGAGGAATGGCATCCAGTAGCGGGCAGGATGTAACCTGTACTTATAACAGAAGCCTTGGCAAAAGGAGCCGAGCCACATTGAATCTGCATGCTTCAGTGGCTCCTATTGGAAAATTCCCTGCCCATGTGAAAGAGATAGAACATTGTGCCACTGTCTCTGTTCAAGGCGTAGCTGGTACAGGCATGCAACGCAAGGGGGCAACGATCAATGGTAATGCGAAGGTTGAGGAAAAGGCTCGGCCACAGTCACCTGTCACTGTCTGTGATAAGATTAGGGTTAAACATGAAAAATCCAGAGGCTTATTCAACCTTCCAATCAGCATCGGTATTGGTATGGGGGGATTTGATGGCGGTGGGGCTGCTCCCAAAGCGGGCGGTGCTGCCAGGTGAACGACTCAGGATGAAGTCGAAGAAGGTTTCTCGATGCTCATTTTTTTCCATGTTTGTTTGTGCTGCATGCCTTCGCTATACGGGTGCGTCACGCCAGTCTGAACAGCCGTTTCTAGAATCATGGCATCCCAGAGAACTGATGTTCATCGACTGTATGTATGGCCCAACGTCGTTGGTATGGCATGGATGACCGTGAATAGTGTCATCCAATCGTTTATCTGATCCATTGCATGTTGACAGATTATAAGTTGAACTTATATTCTGTCGAATGATCGTGGATGGGTATGTAAAGCGTAGCGCTGCTGATGTGCTGATGAGACTTCATAAAGGTTTTCCTGTGATTGGAATTACCGGTCCCAGACAAGCGGGAAAGACGACGCTGGCTCGCCATACGTTTCCCGATAAACCCTATGTGACGCTTGAAGATCCTGATCAACTCGACTTTGCTCGAACAGACCCACGCCGCTTCCTGGCGCAGTTCCCTGATGGTGCGATTTTTGATGAAGTTCAGCGATGTCCCGAAATATTTTCTTATATTCAGGGGATTGTCGATGACCATCAGGTGATGGGTGAATTTATTGTTACCGGTTCTCAGCAGTTTGGGTTCAGAGAACATGTTGCGCAAAGTCTTGCCGGACGCATTGCGATGTTGCATTTATTACCGTTTTCCAGTCAGGAACTGCGTTTGCATGGCGTGCCAGAGCGGAGCCTAGATGAGACAATGTTCAGAGGCTTTTATCCGCCCGTGCACCATCGAACCGTTTTGCCTTCCGACTGGTATGCCAGTTATGTGCAAACTTATGTTGAACGGGATGTTCAGCAAGTCCTGCGTGTGAAGGATATGAATAACTTCAGACTGCTGTTGAAGCTGTGTGCCGGGCGCGCAGGCCAATTGCTTAATCTAAGTGGTATCGGCAATGATGCTGGAGTCTCATACAATACCATCAAGGAATGGATATCCGTACTGGAAGCAAGTTATATTACCTTTCGACTACAGCCTTATTATCATAATTTTTCCAAACGGTTGATCAAAAGTCCAAAGCTATATTTTTACGATACCGGTCTGCTGTGTTGGCTATTGGGTATACGTTCTGCTGACCAGCTTGCGGCGCATGCCATGCGCGGTGCTGTTTTTGAAAATTACGTGATAGCCGAGCTGGCCAAACACTATTATTCAACAGGCGATATGCCGCCGTTCTATTTCTGGCGTGATCAAAGTGGACTGGAAATTGACCTTCTCATTGAAAGTGCAGACAAATTGGTGCCGGTTGAAATAAAGTCTGGGCAAACACTGGTGGCGGATTTTTTCAAAGGATTAAATCGCTGGACAGCGTTGGCCGGGGCGGCGGCTGGTGATCCGGTGCTGATCTATGGCGGTCAGGCGGTTCAACAACGATCTGACGTCCAGGTATATGGATGGCAGTCGATGGTTGACGCCCTGTTTAAGGCCAGTAAGTGACGGTGGCGGTGCAGGTTTCGGAAATTTCGATGCGGGACACGCGCAGGCGGCGGTTGTCCAGTCGCTGGCTCATTTTTTTATACAGTTCACTGGCGACATTCTCGCTGGATGGATTGATCACATCGAAGGGCGGGATATCGTTCAGATTATAGTGATCCCAAGGCTCCAGGGCTGCCTTGAGTTCGGTTTTCATGATTTTGTAGTCGATGCCTAAACCCAGGTTATCAAGCGTTTCACATTCGACGAATAATTTCACATGCCAGTTGTGGCCGTGCAATCGGGCGCAGTCGCCTGGATAATCGCGCAGGCTGTGTGCAGCGGAGAAATGGGTGGCGATGGATAATTCAAAACGGGCGCTCATTGGCGTGCTCCGGGCAATAATATGGCAGCCGAAACCCTGCGGCCTTCACCAACCAGAATATTGTAGGTGCGGGCGGCGGAGCGTGAATCCATACATTCAAAGCCAATATGTCGTTCAGCCATATAGGATAAGACTTCGGCGTCCGGGAATGCGGTCAGTCGACCTGTACCTAGAATAAGCACTTCGGGTGCAGGTTCAGTTAGTGCCGCCAGATGTTCTATGCTGACATGGCGCAGGCGTTCAGGCTCCCACTTATCAGTCAGGATGCCCTGATGAATACATACGCCGGAAGCATAGCAATTCTGATTGACGCGCAAATAATCATTGTCGTATCCGGTAAATAGCAGCGTACCCTTGCTTAATCGTGGGCTGATATCACCTTTCACGATGCATCCACCAGCATGAAATAATCAGGGCCGCGCTTCCATGGCTCTTATTTCATCTTCATCGGCCTTGAAACGGCCAGCCAGCGACATCATGACCGGGCTGGCGACATAGATGGAGGAATAGGTGCCGACCAGAATGCCGGCAATCAACGCGAAAGCAAAATCGTGAATCACTTCACCGCCCAGGAAGAACAGCGCAAATACCACCAGCAAGGTGGTAAACGATGTCATCAGGGTGCGCGCCAGCGTCTGGTTGATGGAGCCGTTGACGATACTGACTTCATCGGTCGGCGTTTTGCGTTTGCGGTTAGCCGCGAAGTTTTCACGAATGCGGTCAAAGACAACAATCGTATCATTCAGCGAATAACCGATCACGGTCAGCAGGGCGGCAATCACCGGCAGGTTGAACTCCTTGCCGGTGATGGCAAACAGGCCGAGCACGATGGTGATATCATGCAACAGGGCGGCATCGGCGCCGAGGGCAAAGCGAAACTCGAAGCGGAATGTGACATAAACAAGAATGGCCAGCATAGCGATTAGCACAGCCATGATGCCGGCCTGAGTGAGTTCTTCACCAACCTGCGGGCCGACAAATTCGACGCGGCGCATTTCAATGGCATCAGCGCTGAATTTTTCACTTAAACCATCCAGAATAGCGGTGCTGATGGTAGATGATTCTTCGCCGTCCTTATTTTGCACGCGAATAAGAATCTCTTCCGGCGTGCCAAATTGCTGAATCACGGCATTGCCGAAGCCTTTCGGTGAGATCGAACTGCGTACATCGGCAATGGACGGCGCTTTATCGAATTTCACTTCAACCAGCGTACCGCCGGTGAAGTCGATGCCGAAATTCAGGCCCTTGGCGGCCAGCATGCCCAATGAGATGAGAATCATCAGGGCGGAAATGGTCAGGGCAATTTTACGTTTGCCGATAAAATCGACATTGATGTCGGGGCTAATCAGTTGCATATCAGTAACCTTAAATACTTAGTTTTTCGATGCGACCGCGCTTGGCCGTTGAGGTGGCGATGATGGCGCGGGTAACGGTGATGGCGGTAAACATGGAGGCCAGAATACCGACCGACAGGGTAATGGCGAAGCCCTTGACCGGCCCGGAGCCGAACTGGAACAGTACGATGGCGGCAATCAGCGTGGTGATATTGGCATCGATAATGGTCGAGAAGGCTTTGTCGTAACCGCCGTCAATGGCAGCCAACGGCGTTTTGCCGAGATTCAGTTCTTCTCGAATACGCTCAAAAATAAGCACATTCGCATCCACAGCCATACCAATCGTCAGCACGATGCCGGCAATGCCGGGCAGGGTGAGGGTGCCGCCGATAATGCTCATGGACGCAAGAATCAGCAGCATATTAAAAATCAGCGCCACATTGGCGACCATGCCGAACATACGATAATACACGCCCATGAAAATCAGCACCAGAATACAACCGACAATGATTGAATTCATGCCCTGATCAATCGAGTCCTGACCGAGGCTGGGGCCGATGGAGCGCTCTTCCACCACTTTCACCGGTGCGGGCAGCGCGCCTGCACGCAGGATGATGGCCAGATCATGCGCTTCAGCGGGCGAGAAACTGCCGGTAATCTGGGCAGAGCCACCGGCAATGCGTTCGCGGATCACCGGGGCTGAATTGACCGTGCCTTCGAGAATAATGGCAAAACGTTCACCGACATGGGCGGCAGTCAGTTTATCAAACTTGCGGGCGCCCTTGCTGTTGAATTTCAGCGTAACGGCATATTCATTGTAACGAGAATCGATGGAAACGCGCGCATCGGCGATTTCCGTGCCGGAGAGCAGGGTGCGTTTTTTCAGCAAATAGGGTTGACGATAGCTCTTGCCGCTGCGCGTTTGTTCGGGGCCATACATAATAATATCACCGGCTGGCAGGCTGCCGGACAGAGCTTTGTCGAGATCGCCCTTTTCATCCACCAGCTTGAATTCGAGCTGGGCGGTGCGGCCAATCAACTGTTTGGCATGGGCGGTATCTTCATAACCCGGGATTTGCACCAGAATGCGGTGCTTGCCCTGTTTGATGATGACAGGCTCCGTGGTGCCGAGCGCATCAATACGGCCACGAATCACTTCGATGGCCTGATCGACAGCAAACGTGCGTGTTTCATCCGCCACGCTTTCTTTCAGGCTCAGCGTAAACGTATTGTCCACCGCTGCAGACATGGTGTAATTGTCGAATGCCTCATTCAGCAACGCATCGGCGGCGCTGATATCCGAGGCTTTTTTGAGGGTAATAACCAGATTGTTACCATCCACAGCCAGTTTGCGATAACGTATTTTCGCCTTGCGCAAGGTTTGACGAGCTGTATCGATATCTTCTTCCACACTGTGGGATACGGCTTTATCCACATCCACATCAAGCACCAGATGAATGCCGCCCTTCAGATCCAGGCCGAGACTCATGGGCTTGCTCAGTGAGGCAGGCCACCAGGAGGGCACGGAGGTGACATTGGGCAACGAAGCCATCAGTGATACGGCCAGTACGGCCAAAATCATCCAGATTTTCCAGCGTGGAAAGCTATGCATGGTGTGAATCCTTAAACGTATTTATTGGTATAGCGTGTGATTGGGCGGTTAATCTGACAGCCCGATAATGGTATCGCGTTTGACCTTGATGCGAACGCCCTCGGCAATTTCTACTCTCAGCGTATCATCTTTCACATCGATGACTTTGGCGTAAAAGCCGCCGCCGGTAATAACTGTGTCACCTTTTTTTAATTCACTAATCAGGTTGCTGTGTTCCTTGGCCTTTTTCTGCTGCGGGCGAATAAGCAGAAAATAGAATATGACCATAATCAGCACCAGCGGAATCAGCGATGCGAAACCGCTGCCGCCATCAACAGGCGCAGCCTCGGCGTAAGCTGGTGTAATTACAGCCATCGCAGCCGCAACAGATGCGATGATAGAAGAATAATGTGTTTTCATGATTGGATAGTGCTCCTGAGTGGTGTTTCAAATTTCAGCGGGCGGCGATTATGCCTGCTTACGGTAGCGTTGTAAAAACTGATCTCGAAATCCGGGCCAGTTTCCCTGTTCAAGCGCGTTTCTGGCTCGGCGCATGAGCGCGCAATAGTAGTGTAGATTGTGCAAGGTATTCAACCTCGAACTTAATATTTCTTTCGCCATGTACAAATGGCGCAAATAGGCACGGGAAAAATTTTGGCAGGTATAACAGCTACAATCCTGCATAATGGGTTGCTCATCGTCGAAATGTTTGAGATTTTTGATGTTGATTTTACCGTCATCGGTGAACAGCGTGCCATTACGCGCATTTCTACTAGGCATGACGCAATCAAACATATCAATGCCGCGATCAATGCCCTCGATCAAATCGTCCGGTGTGCCGACCCCCATGACATAATGCGGTTTATCGGCGGGCAGGTGTGGTGCCAGAGAATCGAGCATGGCCATCATTTCTTCTTTCGGTTCACCCACCGACAGGCCGCCAATAGCAATGCCCTCGAAATCGATGTCTGCGATTGATTGCAGACTTTCCAGCCGCAAGTCCGCATACATGCCACCCTGCACGATGCCGAACAACGCTTGCTTGTCATTAACCGGCAAAGCATCCCGGCACTCCGCCGCCCAGCGCATCGACATTTGCATTGAATCATTAGCTTCTGTTTCGCTGGCGGGGTAGGGCGTACACTCATCAAAGGCCATGACAATATCGCTACCGAGCTTGCATTGAATCTGCATGCTTTCTTTCGGCCCGAGGAACACTTCGGCGCCATCAATATGCGAGCGGAAGCGTACGCCGTGCTCTTCGATCTTGCGCAATTCCCCCAGCGACCAGACCTGAAAACCGCCGGAATCGGTCAAAATGGGTCGATCCCAGGCCATGAATCGATGCAACCCACCCATTTTTTCAATCAGATCAGCACCGGGACGCAGCATCAGATGATACGTATTGCCGAGAATAATACTGGCTTGGATATCATCGGTCAGGTCGGCAGGGGTCAGGCTCTTGACCGTTGCCTGCGTGCCGACCGGCATAAACACCGGCGTTTCCACCACGCCATGCGCAAGTTGCATGCGCCCGCGACGGGCGAAGCCCTGTTCATCTTTAGCTAGTATTTCAAAGGATAGTGCCGACATGGCGGCGCACACTGACGGGGAGTAATGACCACATCAAGCGCAAGATCCGCTACAGATGATTTTTACTTTTATAGGAGAGATGTTGCACCATCGCTGTGTTACGCTACCCGAGCAGGACATGCCATTATCTGTGCAGTCAGCCCAACGCATCGACCAGCGTTTGCAAATGCTGCTGATAAGGTTTTGCAGCACCCACTGAACGGGCGTACATCGGCTGGCGTACCTGTGTCATACTGGCTGTCAGCACTCGGTTGCCTGCCTGCTGAAAATCGAGACAGGCCGGATTCCATTGCAGGCCACATGCGTGTAGCAATGCCTTGCTCTGCCTTTCCTGATCGGCGACCAGTTTCTCATAGTCGATTTCAATCAACATGCCTTCCGGCAAGGTGCGTTTCCAGTGTGCCATCAGCCGTTCATACATGCAAAAATAGCGTCCCAACTCACCCAGATCATGACCATAATCAAACAGATCGCCGGTGATATTATTCTTATAGATTGATAGGCAGGTATCCAGCGCATTGCGCCGCACATGAATGATTTTTGCCTTGGGCAACATCCGCGCAATCGAACCGATGTGCATGATATTATTCAGTGTCTTGTCGGTAAATTTAAGCGCATCCGCATCGCATTGGCGCAAGCTGTTCAAATACGCCGTAGCGGTTTGCTCGCACTGATCTGGCTTCCACTGATATACGGCAAGCGGATCAACAGCGGAGCCAGTAGCCGACACCGTCGCCATCGCATCAGCCAGCATCGGGTTTTCGCCACAGGCATATACATCTGGGTGAGCAGCCAGAATCTGCTCGACCAGCGTGGTGCCGGAACGCGGCATACCCAGCACAAACAGCGGTGCCGTATCCAGTACACCTGAATGCTGTGCAATCGTATCAGCAGAACAGCAATCAATGATCTGCTGTATGCATCCCAGTTCCGCTATTTCATCATAACGACTGAAACTGCGACGAATCGCATTGGCTTCATGCATGCATGAAAATGCATCATCGAACCGTTGCTGGTTCTGTTCACTACGACCCAAATCTTCATTCACCTTGGCCAGCGCAAAAGCCATATTCATCTGTTCTATGGAGCCTTCCGGACATCGGGCATACAATTCTCGCATGGCGCTTGTATCGTCATTTTCAGATGTATGACGGCGCAGATCAGCCAGCACCAAATAGGCTTCGGTATAATCCGGTGCGCAGGCAATCGCCTGTCGGATGGCTTTTTCTCCATTTGTAAGTGCACCGTTTTCCAGTTCCAGCAAACCCAGACTGTAAAAAGCCTGCGCATGTTCCGGCTCTCGTTTGAGTATATCCTGCAAATGTCCGCGCGCTGCTTCGCTGCGCCCGCTGTCGTGGCAGGCTTGAAATAAACCCATGCGAATATCAATTGCGCCCGGTCGTCGTTTTTTAGCGTCCTCAAGCAATGCAATTGCCGCTTCGTACTGGCTCAGACAAACCAGAGCCCCGGCCAGTCCAATCTGCGCATTGATAGCATACGGATCGATGACAAGCGCCTGTCTGTAAACGGGAACAGCCTGTTCATAATCGCCAACGGATAAATAATACCCGGCCAGCGCTGCTACAAAATCGGCTCGCTTCGGTGCCGCTGTAATAGCTTGCTTGAAATAAGCTTCCGCTTGCTCGCACTGCTCACCATCGCGAGCCAGTACGCCGCGCAGATACGCGGCATCGGCATTACCGGGCTGGATGGCCTCAATCTCGCTGCAATGTTGTTCGCACAGGCCTGATTCACCCCGCTGTAAGGCTTCAAAAGCAGCGCCCAGCAGCATCTTGACCTTGCGTTTTCTGTTATTGGATAGTTTCGGACGTAAAGCCATGGAAGCCTCTCCCCTCCTGTGCACATGCGCGGGCGCAGGCTATGTGGAAATACTGCGAGAAACCATCGCCATCGTCTCTGCTGCATCATTCAATATTCGCACCTCATTGGTCTGTGCCCGGCTCGGTGATGGTCTGATGCGCCGTTTATTGGGGCATTATGGCATGCAACTCAAGCATGAACCTGATGTATTGGCGATCATCGGAATGTGATGCCAGTGTTTGGCGTTGACAGATTTTTCAGAGCAGAGCGACAAAACCTGACTTACGCAAGTGTTTGGTATATACTACATCGTATCTGGTGTTTTTGGTTGAACGAAGGAGTTCGTATGGCGAAACGCAGTACGCAACAGCATAAAAAAACCGATGTGGCGATTGTGGCCGGTATTCGCACGCCGCTGGGCAAGGCCTCCGGCGTGTTTGATCAGCTGGGCGCGGTGGACTTGGGCGCGTTGACGGTGCGCGAGGTGCTGGCACGCTCGCCGGTTGCCCGCGACGATATTGATCAGGTGATTATCGGCAATGTTATTCAGCCTGCCGAGGCGGCCAATGTGGCGCGGGTGATTGCACTCACTGCCGGAATCCCGCGCCCGGTGCCTG
>CAZDFL010000048.1:0-9568 GCA_964504835.1 uncultured Zetaproteobacteria bacterium | reverse complement strand
GGGTTACAGCAGGCGGTTTGCACGGCATGCATGTTGATCCGAATGATGTGCCGGATGCGATTGATGAGTTCCCGGTATTGTTTGCCGCTGCTGCACTGGCCGATGGCGAATTTGTCTTGGACGATGCAGCGGAATTGCGCGTCAAGGAATCCGACCGTATCGCGGCGATGGCTACCGCATTGCATGCAGCCGGAGCTAATATGCAAGAAAAACCCGATGGTGCGGTAATTCGCGGGATTTCCCGATTGAAAGGAAATATTGATGTCGATGCACATGGTGATCACCGCATTGCCATGGCCATGGCCGTAGCAGCACAGCGCGCCGATGGTGAAATTCGCATCCATAATGCCGCTGCCATTGCCACCAGCTTTCCGAATTTCGTTGCGCTGGCGCAGAGTATTGGCATGAATGTTAGGTGGAGTGAAGCGTGAGGAGTCAGGGGTGAGTGAGTGGACTGCCGCCGAAGGGCTGGCGATTGCCATCGACGGGCCATCCGGCTCTGGCAAGGGAACTGTGGCCAAAATACTGGCCGAAGAAATCGGACTACCGGTACTGGACACCGGACTGCTGTATCGCCTGGCCGGCGCAGTTGCACTGAATCGCGGTATATCGCTGGACAACGAATCGTCGCTGGCCGGGCTGGTGGATGGATTATTGGCAGAAATTGACTGGACAGTTGATGGTATCAGCCTCAATGGCGATAACATCACCGCCACATTACGCAGTGAGCAGGTAGGCGAAGCGGCATCCCAAGTTGCAGCCATGCCAACGGTGCGTGAAAAGCTGCTCGGCCTGCAGCATCAACTGGCCGCAAACGGCTGCATCATGGACGGACGTGATATCGGTACGGTGGTACTGCCTGATGCGCCGGCCAAGTTTTTTCTGACCGCATCGGTGCGCGAACGGGCCCGCCGACGCTGGACACAGTTGAAAGACGAGAGCGGCAGCAGCCTTGATGATGTAATCGCAGAACTAAAAATGCGTGACCAACGCGATAGAGAACGTCAGCATGCACCACTGAAACAGGCAAGCGATGCCATCATCATTGATTCGACCACATTACGCGTCGAAGAAGTGGTGGATCGGATGCTTGGCGTTCTGGAGCGGAGAAAGCTGATTCAAGCAACATAACCCATTACAGAGCAAAAAATACACAACACTGAATAACACTCATGATACGTGAGTGACCGGGATGGTATAAAATGAGCGAAGCCAACAAAATCGAAACTGTACAGGACGTAGATGCGCAGGAAGTGGACATAAAAGCCGTTAGCGCACAGGAACAAAGCACACCAGCGCAGGCCGAAGAAGCCAAAGCAGAGATCAAGGAAGAGCCAGAAACCAGCGCAAAGGAAACAGCAGAGGCGCCGGAAGAACAAGCTGCTGTGACAGCGAAAGCAGACGAAAAGGCTGCCGACGCACCGGTTTCAGATACCCCGGAAACGAATGAACCAATAGCACAAGAACCCGAAGAGGAATCGTTCAAACAGATGTTTGAAGCATCCTTGAAAGAACAGCCCGTCGTCAAACGCGGTGAAATGATCAAGGGCATGGTTGTCAGTATCAATAGCGATGCAATTATTATTGATGTGGGTGCCAAGGCGGAAGGTTCCATTCCGCGCTCAGAATTTGAACAGGCCAACATAGATATTCCTGCGGTTGGCGATGAAATCGATGCTCTGGTGCAGTCTGTCGGTGGTGGTGCCGGCGTACAGTTATCAGTACTGGCCGCAAAACAGAGTGCTGCATGGACTGAAATTGAAAGCGTCATGGCGGATGATTCATGTGTGGATGCACTCATCACCAGCGAAGTGAAAGGCGGTTTCAGAGTCAATTTAAACGGACTGAATGCATTTATGCCACGTTCGGAAGCCGATACGGATTTCCATGTTGATACTGCCAGCCTGATTGGCCAGACCTGCAAGGTGGCCATTCTGGAGGCACGTCGCAAACCGGATAACATTGTCGTGTCACGTAAAAAACCGATGGCTGTCGCACAGCTTGCCATGCGCGGCGTATTTTTCGAGCAGCAAAGCGTCGGCGATAAGATATCAGGCATCGTCAAACGCATGGCTGATTTTGGCGCGTTTGTAGATCTGGGTGGCGTTGATGCACTGTTGCACGTCTCCGATATTTCATGGCGCAGAATCAAACACCCGTCTGAAATGTTATCGGTCGGACAACAGATCACCGTTGAAATCGCCAAACTCAACGCCGAAACAGGCAAAGTTTCAGTCTCGATCAAATCGCTGCAAAGCGATCCGTGGGAAAATGTAGCTACCACATACGAACCAGGCATGCGATTGACCGGCACCGTACGCCGACTGCTCGATTTTGGCGCTGTGGTCGAGCTGGAGCCCGGTATCGAAGGCATGATTCACCGCTCCGAAATGAGCTGGATAAAGCGGGACATCAAACCCTCGCAGGTACTAACCGAAGGCGATGTAGTCGATGTAGCTGTATTGGAAGTGGATGCATCAGCACGTCGATTGCGTCTGAGCCTTAAGGCCGTTAGCGAAAACCCGTGGAATACATGGATGGCGGCGCACCCGGTCGGTTCCCATATCACCGGAAAAATCAAAAATATCACTGAATTCGGCTTCTTTGTACCTGTGGATGAGGGTATGGATGGACTGGTGCATGTGGAAAACCTGTCATGGGATCAAAAAGGCACCGATGCACTGGAAGCATACAGCAAAAAGCAGGAAGTCGAATGTGTTGTGCTTGGTGTCGATAGCGAGAAACAGCGCATATCACTGGGCATTAAACAGCTTTCCGGTGATCCATTTGAGCTGTTCCTGTCCGGAGTCAAACGCGGTAGCAGCATTGAGGGCACCGTTGCCGAACTCAAGCCAAGCGGTGCGATTGTTAAGCTGACCGAAGGCGTGCATGCCTATCTGGCCAACCGTGAAATACCACGCGATCACGATGCCTTGAAAGAAGGTGACAAGATCGAAGCGAAAATCATCGAAGTTAATCGCAAGCGCCGTCAGGTGGAGTTGTCGATCAAACAGCAGTTGCAGGCTGAAGAACGTGATGCTGTACGCAGCTATTCGCGCCAGACGGCAGAGGATTCCACCCCATCAGCGCTGGCTCTGGAATTGCAGCGCAAACTGCTGGATAAAATGGAACCCAAGAAGGCCGTAGTAAAAAAATCGAAAAAAAAGAAGGCTGATAAGAAGGCCGACACTAAAACTCTAAAAACCGCCCCAAAAAAAGTAAAAAAGAAACAGGCCTGAGTTGAACCCGCACGGTGCATGCACCGTGCGGATCAGGGCAGACTTGCACATCAGATGTGATGGTCTATGCTCTGGAATAACGCGCATGATTTTTCAACCCCGTGAAAAAACCATGCAGACGCATTGTGTTTTCATGTTAATGAGGTGATTATGACAAAGTCAGAACTGGTTGAAATTATTGCAGAACAGCAGGAAGGCATCACCCGCCATGAGGCCGAGGTGGTTGTTAATACGATCCTGTCTGTCATTGGCGATGCCTTGGCGAGCGGGGATCATGTTGAGCTGCGCGGTTTCGGCAGTTTCACCACCAAGGCGCGCAATGCCCGCGTGGGCAGAAACCCGAAAACCGGTGCCTCCGTCATGGTGCCTGCCAAAATTATTCCTCATTTCAAACCGGGCAAGGTATTGCGTGAACGGGTTGATAACCCTTCCTGATTCGACATTCCATGATGAGCTGTTCAGCATTGGCTGTAACTGAACCAGATTGCCATGATTAACCTGTCCGGGCTAAACTCAATCAACTGGATCAACGTCCTGCTGGTCATCGTGCTGACATCGTTCGCCACCATGTTCGCCATGGCCAACCTGTTGCCGGTGCGCATCCATTTTCTCGGCGTCAGCAGCGCCGATATTCCCATTTATGTGCCTGTCTTCATTTCTTTCTTTCTTGGCTTTGTCGGCGGCGTGCTGGCTCTGAGTTTTTCCAGACGCAAACACAAACAGGAAATCATCTGGCTCAAAGCCGAACACGCGCGTTTGCAACGGGAAGTGGATAATTTGAGGAATATCCCGCTTCAGGACGACGTATGAATACCTTATTGCTGGCCATTACCGCCATCGCACTGGTGGTTCTGGTAGCGCTGGTTTTGCGACCAATTCAGGAAGAAAGTAAACCTGAAAAAGCAGAGGATGAACGCGTATCGCCATTGCTGCGCGGTATCAATTATCTGCTCTCAGACGAACCTGATCTAGCTCTCAAAGAGATGGTGCAGGTGGCGCGCTTACGCTCGGAAGCAGCCGATGTGTATATGGCGCTCGGTGAGATGTTCCGTTCCAAGGGTGAGATTGGTCGCGCCGTGCGTATCCATCAAAATCTGCTGGCCCGTCCCGATTTGCCCAAATCCATGCATTTGCAAGCGCATCTGGCTCTGGCCACCGATTTTCAAACCGGCGGATTGCTCGATCGGGCTCTGTACCAATATCATAAAGCGCTGGAAATTCAATCTGATCATGCCGGTGCACTGGAAGCCTGCTTGCGTATTCGCGAACAGAGCAGCGAATGGCTGGCGGCAGAAGAATTATTATCCAGGCTGGAGCGCGTACGCAATGAATCATACGGTTCACGCCGAGCCTACCTGTTTTCGGAAATGGCGCGTCAGTGTTATCAACAGCATAATCTGGATGAGGCGCATACCTATGCGGCCAGAGCGCTGGAACTGGATGAATCCTGTGCGCCGGCCCGCATTGTGGAAATCGAACTGGCTTTACAGGAGAATCATACGGAAGATGCCGAGGCAAGCATCCAGAACCTGTGGCACCATGCGCGTGAACATTTCCCGCTGGTGATCCCCAGCCTGTTGCAACATCCGTCGTTTTACAATGATTGCGCCAGTGCATTGCTGAGCGATTTATGGCATAAACATCATGATGCTGAACTGATGCTGGCATGGATCGAAGCGCTGGCGCATGAACGCAATATTTCAGAAGCAAGGCAATGCTGTGAGGCGATGGCATTTGAACCCCGCTCGCTGCGCCAGTCACTGCGTTTGCATGCGATACTGGGCAAGAATGACGATGCACATACCCGTTTCGCACGCCAATGGCGCAAGACGGCACGAAACTACGCCTGCGAACAATGCGGCGTCGAAGTGGTTGAAGTGCGCTGGCAATGCCCTCAGTGCCATTCGTGGGGCACACTGCATCCCAAACATGAGGAAGATATATAAATGAAAAATCGTTTGATGGTGGCGCTGGATGTCAGTTGCGCTCAGGAAGCACTGGCCATGCGAGATAAACTCGGTGATACCGTTGGCTGGTTCAAAATTGGCCTGCGCCTGTTTGTCGCAGAAGGGCCCGCGCTGGTGGCTGCCATCCGGCAACAGCATCGGGTATTTCTCGATCTCAAGTTTCATGATATCCCCAATACTGTCGCGCAAGCCGTTGAAAGCGCTGGCAATCTGGGCGTGGACATGCTCAATGTGCATGCCGGGGGCGGCCAACAGATGCTCACCGCTGCTGCCAAATCAGCGGCAGCGTTCCCGAATATGAAATTGATTGCCGTAACTGTACTGACCAGCGACCCCATGCCCAAAGCACAGGCCCGTGACGTTGCCTTACAACGCGCCAGCATGGCTCAGGATGCAGGTTTGCACGGGGTGGTTTGTAGCGTGCATGAAGCAGCGGCGATTAAACAGGCCTGCGGTTCCGATTTTCTGACCATCACGCCGGGTATCCGCTGGGGCGATCAGGACATGCAGGATCAGAAACGCGTTGCCGATCCGGCTGGAGCCATTGCCGGAGGCTCGGATTATCTGGTTGTCGGGCGCCCTATTCTGCATGCAGATGATCCACGCAGTGCAGCACTGGAAGCACTGGCTATGATGGAATCCGCCAACACCCGTGCCTGAAAATGCCTATGAGTCCACGCTGGCCAGCTATGCCTGCCGAACAGGCTGTTCGCGGGGACGCGTGTATGATGAGCCGGAATCGGAACACAGAAACCCGTACCAGCGCGACCGGGATCGTATTATCCACTCGACAGCCTTTCGTCGCCTGGAATACAAAACCCAGGTGTTCGTCAATCACGAAGGCGATCACTACCGCACCCGCTTAACCCATTCGATAGAAGTCGCCCAGATCGCCCGCTCGATTTGCCGTTCCATGCGCCTGCATGAAGATCTGGCCGAAGCGGTAGCGCTGGCTCACGATCTCGGGCATACGCCATTCGGCCATTCCGGTCAGGATGCGCTCAATGATGCCATGAAACACTACGGCGGTTTTGAACACAATCGCCAGTCGCTGCGCATTGTCGAAAAACTGGAACACAAATATGCCGCGTTTACAGGTTTGAACCTGAGTTATGAAACCCGCGAAGGCATCGTCAAACATCATTCGGCTTATGATACCCCGTCCAATCGCGATTTGTCCCATTTCAACCTGCACGAACAACCGGCGCTGGAATCCCAGATCGGCAATCTGGCCGATGAGATTGCTTATAATAATCACGACATTGATGATGGCTACCGGGCTGGCATGTTGTCGGTTGATGATTTACGCCAGCTGGAATTATTCGGCCAATGTTATGCACAGGTCGAAGTGGAATTCCCTGATGTAGCCGAACGACTGAAGATCAATGAAACAGTGCGCCATATGATCAATTTCCTGATCATTGATGTGGTTGAGGAAACCGGTCGGCGTATCCGGGAGTTGAATATCACCAGTTTCGCAGATGTCCGGGCTGCCAAAATCCCATTGGTCGCTTTTTCACCAGCAGCCAGAAAAAAGAATGGTGAATTAAAGAAATTCCTCTACAAAAACATGTACCGCCATTATCGGGTCGCTCGCATGGCCAATAAAGCGGAACGGGTCATTCGAGAAATTTTTGCAACCTATATGCAAAATCCGGCCATGCTACCGCAGCACCAGCAACAGGAAATGTCTACAGCCCGAACCTCCGATTCACTCAACCAAGAACGTCTGGCCAGAATCATTGCCGACTACATTGCCGGCATGACAGATCGCTATGCGCTGGAAGAATACGAACGCCTGTTCAATATCACCGCCCGACCATAACCCGGCCATTGCGCGGAAGTAGAGGGATGTAAATCACTTCTTTAAAAAGCGTGAGAAAAATCCACTTTTTTCTTTGGCATGTCTTACCTTGACCAGAATAATGGAAATATTGTCCGGGCCGCCCGCCTTGTTGGCCATATCAATCAGCAAATGTCCCGCCTTCGCCAGGCTTGATCGGTGCGTTCTGAGAATTTCGGCGATGGCTTCATCGGAAACCACATCGGTTAATCCATCCGAACTCAACAGATAAATATCATCCAGCCTCACCATATCTTCGAGCAAATCCGGCTCTACGCCCAGTTCAACACCCAACGCACGCGTCACCAGATTCTTAATTCTTGAATTGCGGGCATCATCTGCAGTCAGCAAGCCTCGTCGCACCTGTTCGTGAACCAGCGAATGATCTTCGGTGACATGGGATAACAGATTATCGCGCAAGAGGTACATGCGCGAGTCGCCCACATGCGCGGCGGTAATATGCTCGCCATAAAAAGCCGCCACCAGCACCGTCGTACCCATGCCTGCACATTCAGATTTGCTCTGGGCCGTCGTGAAAATCGCTTCATTGGCCGCCTCAATAGACTGGCGCACCAACATGGACGCTTCGGTAAAGCCGGTTTGCGCATTGATCTGCGCCTGTGCCATATTTGGCATCTGCTCTTCAAGCGCATCGCCAATGATTTCAACGGCCATGGCGCTGGCGACTTCGCCAGCATTATAGCCGCCCATGCCATCAGCCAGAACAGCAAAACCATGCGCAGCTGAAACCAGAACACAGTCCTCATTATGTTGCCGTCTGATACCAACATCGGTCATGGCATGCATTTCATAGCTTATCATGATTGTCCATCTCCCTGACGTTTCAACTCGCGCAGGCAAGCTGAAATCCGTTCCATCACCGCAGCCGCATTTTCAATTCGCAAATCCGCTTTTTTGGTCAGCAGGCAGTCGATGAGCGTGCAAACGCAATCGGGCACATCGGCATTATGTTGCCGTACATCCGTATGCGGTTCTTTGGCGATTTTGAACATCAGCTTGGAAATCGACTCGCCTCGGAACGGGCGAATACCGCTGACCAGCTCATACAACATCACGCCGAGTGAAAACAGATCGGAACGGCCATCAAGCTCTTTTCCGGAAAGTTGTTCGGGCGACATATACGATGGCGTGCCCAATACGGTGCCCGCCTTTTTCTTGCTTGATTCAATAATATGGGCAATACCGAAGTCGGTGACTTTGACGCTCTTGTTTTTCAGAATCATGATATTGGCCGGTTTAATATCACGATGAATCACACCATTGGCATGGGCATATTGTAGCGCCTCGGCTACTTTGGCGACGATTTTCAATGTTGTGATGACTGGTAGCAACTTGTCTTTTTTGGTGTATGGCACCAGATCAATGCCATCGAGAAATTCCATGGCGATATAGGCCAAATCATGTTCATCACCGGCATCGAAAATGGTGACAATATTCGGGTGATTGAGCATACCGGCAATTTCCGCCTCATGGAAGAATTTCGCTTTCACTTCCTCCAGTTCATCAGGCTCGAATTCCTGCGATAAGGCCATGGTTTTGATGGCAACCTGACGGTTTATTTTCGGATCCTTGCCCAGGTAGACGGTACCCATCGCCCCCTTACCCAGTTCGGAGATGATTTCATAACGTCCCAGCGTCGGGCTGCTCTCGGCACTGCCCAGCAGCAGCGATAATGCCGTATTGGAATCTTTACCGCGCTGCGTTTGCTGTGAATTTTTTGCCTGTAACAAGCGCGCCTGCACATCCTGATAGGCCGGGTTATGGCTGATAATTTGTTCAAAACAGGCAACAGCCTGTTCATACTGACGTTTGCGCTCAAATGCCTGAGCCAGATCGTAAAACACGGCATCCATCTCATCATCAGCCGGACAGGCGAGAAATTTCTCCAGCGCCTGCTCCAGCATGCCCTGACTCTGGAATGAAAAGCCCAGCATTTTGTTGTTTTCATTCAGGCTGGCTGTGGTTTTTCTCTGCCGACCCTGACTGGAATATGTTTGTCTAAGCGCCAGCAAAGCATGGCCAACCAGCAGCAACATAGCGGCGGCCATGGTCTGAATCCATAACGCATAGGCGCTGAGTACGATAAAGTCGGCACTGAGCAAAGCGATCAGCATCAGCCCCGAAACAAGCACTGCGATGAGCGGACTCAGGCGCGTTAATAAAAGAGCCAGATACAAGCCGATCAGAATAAGCAAGGCCAGTTCAAACAAATGCGTCCAGGCCGGGCGGCTAACATACTGATCATGCAACAGGCTTTGCAGCACATGGGCTGTAAATTCACTGCGTGCCATCATGGCTGCGGGTGTTGAAACCGATTTTTCAGCGCTGCCAATCAGGACAATTTTATCCCTGAAATTATCGGCATTTACCCGCCCTGAAAGCACATCGCGAAAGGCATACGATGTGAAAGTGCTACCGTTTTCGACAGCAGAAAATGTCGGATACATACGCAATGCGGCATCGGTTACAATATTGTGCGCACCGATCTCGATATCCAT
>CAZDFL010000047.1:0-9605 GCA_964504835.1 uncultured Zetaproteobacteria bacterium | reverse complement strand
CCTTCCACGCCCGGACAAGCCATTAACTCTTCCGCATTACCCGGATTCACGCTACCACCATACAGGACGCGGCAATCGTGCCCCAGTTTTACCAACTCTTCATGAACAAAGGCATGGGTTTCCGTGACCTGTTGTGCAGATGCCGTGACGCCCGTACCAATGGCCCAGACAGGCTCGTATGCTACGGTCAGTGGTTTATCTTTTGGTGCGCCTTTGAGAATTGCCAGTTGTTCAGCCAGTACGGCATTGGTAATGCCTTTTTCACGCTGCTCCAGCGTTTCGCCAATGCACAGGATGGGCTCCATGCCATGCAACCATGTTGCATTCATCTTGGAACGGATTTTGGCATTGCTCTCACCGATAATACTGCGGCGCTCGGAATGACCGAGAATCACATAATGGCAACCTGCATCACGCAACATCATCGGACAGATTGAACCGGTGAAGGCACCCTTGTCTTCATTGTACACATTCTGCGCACCCAGGCTGACGCCCATATTCGCTAATCGTTCGGACATAGAGTGAAGCAAGGTGAAGGGAGGCATCAGCCCGACTTCAACATGATCCGGGGCAGGGTTGCCGCCAAAGGCATCCATAAACTCGTTAGCATCTTGTAACAGACCATTCATCTTCCAGTTTCCTGCAATCAAACGACGTTTATCACTGCCCATGTCAGTCCTCCCGAATATTTCTTTCTATGGCCGATGGCTCAAAAAAAGTTTGCGGATTCTAGGAATAATGCTTTATAAGGCAAGGTCTAATCAGAAATGATATGCACGGCGGAATTATCAGCTACGCTTGGCGCATGGGAAATACACATTCCGGCCATGCCAAAAAGTCGCTTGGCCAACATTTTTTGCGCGATCACAACACCATCCGCCGAATCGTACAGGCGATTCCGGCAGCAGCAACGGCCATCGAAATCGGACCGGGGCCGGGCGCGATTACCGATGCATTATTGCAGCGGGTCGACACCTTGGCGGTGATTGAAATGGATGATCGATTTGCCGAGCACTGGCAAAGCGTGGCTGAAGAAAATGATAAGTTGTCCGTTATTCACGGCGATGTGATGCAGGTGCTGGACGATGCGGTGGCATCGGTTCAGCCGGAGTGGATTGCCGGCAATTTACCCTACAATCTGAGCGGGCCGCTGACTGCTATGCTGGCGGCGTATGAACTTTCCGGCGGCATGGTGCTGATGTATCAACGTGAAGTGGCCGAACGGATTGCCGCTGGTCCGGGCAGCAAGACCTATGGTGGCTTGTCGGTGCTGGTGCGGCATTTCTATGATGTGAAACGATTATTGACGCTGCCTCCCGGCGCATTTTCACCGCCGCCGAAAGTGCATTCTGCCGTGATTCTGCTTACGCCGCATGGTAAAAAGCCGATCTGCAAATATCAGCAGTTACAGAAAACCGTACGGCAGGGATTTGCCCATCGGCGCAAAACGATTGCCAATAATTTCAGGGGTTTCATTACAGCCGAACAGTTTGAATCCATTGGTATCGATCCACGCAAACGGCCGGAGCAACTGGATTATGAGCAGTGGGCCAACCTTGCCAATCAATTTGTTCCTTAGTCGGGATTCTGTAGCCAGACGTCCAGTTCACCACGGCGTTCGAGCGCGTACAGTTCATCGCAGCCGCCGACATGGCGATCATTAATGAAGATTTGCGGAATGGTGCGTGTCCCCGGCGCGCGCTGACTCATTTCTGCCTGTCGTTTGATATCCTTGCGGACATTGTATTCGGAGAATTCGAGGCCTTTTTTCTTCAACAGCGCTTTGGCGCGTATGCAGTAGGGACAGAAATCTCCGGAATAAACTTCAATATTTGCCATTGTTTTTTAACCTATCCTTTCAGTGATGTGCGTGCCAGCGACAGTACCTTGACCGGTTTGCCCAGTTTCAGACTGGCGCGGGCGGCATAATGCAGTGTTGAGCCCGTGGTCAGAATATCATCGACAATCCAGATATCATCAACCTGAGCGGCCAAATTCTGCCAGAGCGTGCGATAGTCGTCAGCCAGTGCAAAAGCCTTACGCAGATTTTTTCGTCGCGCCACACCCGATAGTTCTGATTGCCGTGCCTGTTCGCCGATGCGGCGCAACAAACGCCAGTCCCAGCTACAACCCGTACCGTCCGCAATCCAGCGGCACAAATTGGCAGCATGATGCTGGCCGCTTTTGCGCATGCGGGATAATGGCATGGGCACCGGCAGCAACAGCGCATGCGAATCAAGCTGTTCACGCAGACTTGGCATGCTCTGCTCAACCAGCCAGCGCGCCCCGGATTCGTGCCCCTGCAATTTCCAGCCCAAAATCGCCTCACGCACCGGGCCGTGATAATGGTATAGGCTATGCGTTCGGCTCTGTGCCGGAGGCTTGTTCAGGCAATGGCCGCACGGGCCGGGCACCATAGCAGTCGGCAATTCGCATCCACAACGGCCACACGTGTTATGCGTCCAGATGGCGATATCGGCCAGACACGTGGCGCAGCAGCCGGAGCCTGCGGGCATCGGCGTATGGCAAAACAGGCAGGCGGGTGGAAATATCAGCCCGGCTAATCCGTTAACCATGTTGGCCGCTTTGGTTGACAGCGTGTTCATGCCATCCAGCATGCCGGACATGGTTGATTCGCGCAATTGGTTTGCAGAAATTCCCGCAACACGTCGGCGTCATTTTCGCGCTTCGCAGCGCGATGGCGTTTCTATTTCAATGCATGGAACCGATCTGATCAACTTTGCCAGCAATGATTATCTGGGGCTGTCCACTCATCCCGCTGTCTGCATGGCGGCGCAGGGAGCGTGTGCGACGAGTGTGGGTAGTGGCGCTTCGCGTCTGGTTTCCGGTGATGATCCGATGCTGCACCGGTTGGAAACCAAGCTGGCCGAATGGAAAGGCTATGAAGCCTGTTTAATCGTCGGCTCCGGCATGCTGGCCAATTTAGGCCTGTTGCAGGCTTTGGCGGATCGGCATTCCCACATCTTTGCCGATAAACTCAATCATGCCTCATTGGTGGACGGTGCGCGTTTGTCTGGAGCCAAAACGCATCGTTATGCGCATCTGGATTATGGGCAACTGGAAGATCAGTTGAAAAAACATACGGTTGAAAAACGCATCATTGTGTCCGATGGCGTGTTCAGCATGGATGGCGATTGCGCCGAAGTCGGAACTTTATTGGCGCTGGCCGATGCATATGATGCCTTGTTGGTCGTGGATGATGCGCATGGCATTGGCACGATGGGTGAAGATGGCCGGGGCATAACTGCCGTTCAGCAGATTGCCGGCCATGCCCGTTTGATCGAGGTGGGCACATTCGGCAAGGCCTTCGGCGGCTATGGCGCATTTATTCTTGGCACGCATGAGTTGATCGAGGGGTTGAGGCAGCGCCAGCGCAGCATGATTTATTCCACTGCCTTGCCCGTTGCCATGATTGCGGCAGCAGAAACGGCATTGCTGCTGATTCAGCGCGGTGAACAATTGGCCGGGTTGCATGCCAATCTGGCTCGCTTCAAGGCGGGGGTGGCGGGGCTTGGTTTCATGGATTCCGAAACGGCCATTCAACCGCTGATTGTCGGCTCCGATGCGCGCGCGCTGGCGATGTCAGATACGCTAGCCGAGAATGGTTTTTTTGTCGCAGCGATTCGCCCGCCGACCGTGCCGGAGGGCACGGCCAGATTACGTTTTACGCTGAGTGCAGCGCACAGTGTTGAACAGATTGACCGGCTGATAAGCTGTCTGAGAGGGCTGACATGAAACCGGTAGTATTTCTGCATGGCTGGGCGCAATCCCGACAAGTCTGGTTTCAGCAGTGCGCGATTTTTTCTGATGCGCTATATCTGAATCTGCCCGGCCATGGTGGGGCAGATGATGTGCCTGCGTGCGACTGGGTTGAAAGCATTGCACAGCAACTGCCAGATAAGCCGTGTGTGCTGGTTGGCTGGTCGCTGGGTGGTATGTTGGCACTGGAATTGGCGCGCCGATTGCCAGAACGCATTGCATCTCTGGCGCTGGTTTCGACCACGCCTTGTTTTCGTAGAAAAGAAGCCTGGCAACCGGGTTGTGATGAACATGCCTTTGCCGGTTTTGAAGCAGCCGTCAGCAGTGGATCGGCGCGATTGTTGAATCGCTTTTTTGCCCTGATGCTGCACGGTGATGATTTAAGCCGCAGCGATTATAATGCATTGGCCAGACTAGCCGTGGATCGGGAACATCCGGTATCGGCAACAGGGTTAAGCAATGGGCTCGAACTGCTTAGTTCGCTGGATCACCGCCATGCGATTGCCGATTTATCTGTGCCGGTATTGATTATGCATGGTCAGCAGGATGCTATTGTATCGCTTGAATCCGGCCGCTGGCTGGCTGAATCGATGCAGGGCAGTCAGTTGAAACTGTTTACTGCCTGCGGTCATGCACCATTCCTGACTCAGCCTGAACTATTCAACAGAACTCTAATCGATTGGTGGAACACATTGTGAATGACGATCATATCAAAACCAGCCATGTTAAACGCGCCTTTTCAGCGGCGACAGAGAGCTATGATACCCATGCCGTATTGCAGCGCGAAATTGGTGAGCGTTTACTGGCACATCTTTCTTTCACCAAAATCGAACCGAAACGCATCCTCGATATCGGTTGTGGCACTGGCTATTTCACCCGTTTATTGCGCGCCAAATATAAACGCGCCGAGATTGTGGCTGTGGATTTATCCGAAGCCATGGTGCAAACCACGCGCCGCGCCCATGCCCGACGCATGCCATGGCACGGCCACCATCGTCATATCAACGCCGATGCCGCCGCCTTGCCACTCAAATCGGAACGCTTCGATCTGGTTTGCTCCAATCTGACCATGCAATGGCTACCCGATCCGCAGGCCATGTTGCAGGAAATGCGCCGGGTGTTGGCGCCGGGCGGATTGATATTATTTTCCACATTCGGGCGGCGCACGTTATCCGAATTGCGGCAATCACTGGCCAGTATTGAGCCGGAGCGCGCTGGTCATGTGTTGCCGTTTCCCGATGTAACTTCGTTGGGCGATGCCTTAATGAAGCTGCCCGTTGAATTGTCGGTGACCGATACTGATTTATTTACCCTTACCTATCCCGATACCATCAGTTTAATCCGTGAGCTCAAAGCTTTGGGCGCCTCCGCCTCGGCCATTCGTGGCCGCAAAAAAGGTCTGTATGGCCGCGATCTGATTCGCAGGCTGGAGCATGAATATTCCGATAAACACAGTGGTGACGATGGAAAAATCTATGCCACCTTCGAAGCGCTTTATGCGCAAGCCTGGTATAAACAGGCTGGTTATGAACATGGCGATAGCCTGATCCCAATCCGGGCAGAAGGGGATATCAACCTTGGCGGGCTTTAGTCTGAGTTGTTGATGCGAAACTATACTTTACAAATAGACGGATATTTGTAAAACAGGAATATTCCGCAAGGGGTAGGGCAATCACATGAAAACATGTTGATTCCACATGGCAGCAGTGCTTTTGAACCACTGAAATTTGACTTTTCAGTACGGCGTTGATTATACTGGTCTGCATCTAGTCTGATTGATGTGACATGAATGCTATATGTATTCGATTGAGGTGTATAATGAGTCAAGTTGGTGTTTACGAAGCGAAAACACATCTGCCCCGGCTGCTTGAGAAGGTTGAGTCCGGCGAGCGGATTACCATTACCCGGCATGGTCGTTCCGTAGCTGTATTGCAACCGGTTGATGGTTCCGGCAATCGCATTGCTGATGTGATTGATGCCATAAAACAGTTTCGTCGTGGCAAAAAGCTTCAAGGCATGTCTATTCGGGAGATGATTGAAGAGGGCCGGGATTAATCCGGCCATGGAACGCTTTGTTCTGGATAATTCGATTGTTATGGCATGGTGTTTTGAGGATGAAAGCAGTGCTATGGCAGATACTGTGTTGGAGCAGTTGCAAACAAAGATTGCGATTGTGCCTGCCATTTGGCCATTGGAGGTAGGTAATGTGCTATTGGTTGCAGAACGGAGAGGCAGATTAAGTGAAGCTGATTCGGCTCATTTTTTGACCATGCTATCCGCTCTTCCTATTCAGTCCGAAATCGAAACGCGGCAACGGGCGATGAGTGATATCCTGTTTCTGGCAAGGGAATACAAGCTTTCCAGTTACGATGCATCCTACCTCGACCTTGCCATGCGCGAAGGCGTGCCGCTGGCGTCACTGGATAAAGGCTTGAGACGGGCGGCAACGCAATGTCAGGTTTCGCTGTCTTTAGAGGGATAACGATATAGCCATGATATGGCTGGATAACTGTCGTGCTGGTGACAGTAAAGTAATCCGCACTTTACAAAAACCCATAGGGTCAACGCTTTACTTTGTAGTTTTTTAAACCATTAGGGGCGCATTTGTTTGGCCATAATCGACAGGCCGAATTTTCGCGGTATGACTTTCTGCATGGCATAAAGTAGTTTATGTCGCCAGCCGGGCACGCAGTAGCCGCCGCCGTTTTCCAGTGTTTGCAGGCAGGCGTGGATGATGAGCGGAATCGGCGTGCGAAAAAAACTGCCAGTGCCGGAGGGCATGCCGGACACATCGCGGAAGCCGGTCGGAGATGGGCCGGGAGCCAGCGTGACAATGCGAATGCGGCCATCCAATTCGGTTCTCAGCGCTTCGCTCCAGTAAGTCAATCCAGCTTTTGCGGCGGCGTAGGTGCTCATGTAGGGCAGGGGGTATTCGCCCGCCAGTGATGATACATTGATGATAAAACCGTTGTTTTTTAGCAGGCCGGGCAGCAAGGCATGGGTCAATGCAACCGGCGCTTTAAAGTCGGTTTTGATGACATCAATTTGAGGTACGATGCCGGTTTGCTCAAATGCGCCCCAGGTGCCGAAGCCGGCATTATTGACCAGTCCGGCCAGCCTTTCATATTCCAGTGTGGCAATAAGCTCAGATAAACCATGCTTGGCATTCAAGTCTGCCAACACGAGCTTGTGCCTGCCCGGATGTTTCAGGGCACCCAGCGTCATTTGCAGTCGCGGTTTGTCGCGGCCATGCAGAATCAGGTGGCATCCCAATGGTTCCAGTTGTTTGGCGAATTCCAGTCCGAAACCACCGGATGCACCGGTAATCAGAATACTGCTGTCGGCCATGTCAGGCATGGGTGATGGAAACCATGTTCATTTCTCTGTTTGTAAAACTGGCGATTTCAAGCACGCCACAAGCGCTTAATACACTCAGACATTGATCCATGCCGTGGCCGACCTCCACTGGTGCATGGGCATCCGAGCCGAAGGCAAAAGGAATGCCCAATGCTGCTGCGCGGCTGACAATGCGTTGGTGAGGATAGATTTCCGCTACCGGTTTACGCAGGCCTGCCGAGGAAATCTCCAGCGCTGCACCGGATAGAAATACAGCCTGTAACATGGCTTCCTCCGCTTGTTGAACGGCCTGGTTGCCTTGGGGGGCGCGGTGGCCGAATTTTTTAATCAGGTCAGGATGTCCGATAATATCGAACATGCCGGTGGCGGCGGAGGCGGCGACCAGCTCGAAATAGGCTGTATATGCATCTTCGATCTTCCACGTATCCCATATTGCCATGCAGTCTGGATTATCAAAGCCCCATTCGCCGATATAATGCACCGAGCCGATGACATAATCCCAGTCGTACGATGCAATCATGTCGGCCACATAGCTTTCTGTACCGGGGTGAAAATCAGCCTCCAGACCGAAGCGAATGTTTAAGCGGTCCGAGAAGGCATCACGTGCCTGTTCCACTTCTTCAATATAGCCGTCTAATTCGCAGCGATGCATGCGCCATGCCTTGTCGAAATCACCGGGCATGGGTGAGTGATCGGACATGCCGATCTCGCTCAGTCCTGCATCCACAGCGGCCTGTGCATATTCCATGATGCTGCCGGTGGCATGATTGCAGCGCGGCGTATGCATATGATAATCGGGAACAGGTTTGAAATGCATGGAATGCCTAGCTGCTCTTATTGCGGGAGGCTTTCTCATCGTGACCGGAGACACCGAAGCGGCGAGCCAGTTCACCCAGCACATCATCAGCCGATAAGCCTTTCTGAGCCAGCATCACCATGCAATGGAACCACAGGTCGGCGGTTTCATAGATGATCTGTTCACGATCATCATTCTTGGCGGCGATAATGGTTTCCACCGCTTCTTCGCCGATTTTTTCCAGCATCTTGTCCGGCTTGGCATACAAAGAAGCCACATAGGAGGAATCGGGGAATTCGGATTTGCGTGCTTCAAGCACCGCAGTCAGTTCGTCCAGAATATCATTTTTATTCATGTCATTGGCTCCTCAATACTGACCCATTCATCACCCTGCTGTTGCTTATAAAAACAGGATACCCTATTGGTGTGGCAGGCTGGGCCGGTTTGTTCGATTTTCATGAGGATCGTATCGCCATCACAATCAAGATACATCTCAATGACTTTCTGGACATGGCCGGATGATTCGCCCTTTTGCCACTGTTTCTGGCGTGAGCGGGAATAATAGTGGGCAAAGCCGGTGGACATGGTCTGCAGGAATGCTTCTTCATTCATCCATGCCATCATCAAAACACGACCGGTATCGGCGTCCTGCGCAATGGCTGGCACCAGACCTGCTTCGTTGAATGTAATCTGGCTCAATAGACTCATGCTATGAGTCCGTTGTCTATTCTTTGTGCCTTCGTGTCTTTGTGGGAAAAAATCATGCAGTCAGCTTTGTTAGGGCGCGACTGGCGGCGGCAATGGTGTTATCGATATCTGCATCGGTGTGGGCGGCGGACATAAATGCAGCCTCGTATTGTGATGGAGCCAGATAGACGCCTTCATCGAGCATGGCATTGAAATAGCGACCGAAAAACGCCAGGTCGCAATGGTTACTGACATCCGAGCAGCATGTGACTGCCTCCAGGTCAGTGAAGAAAATGGTGAACATGGCACCAACCTGATTGGCTACAGCAGGCACGCTTGCTGCGTTGCACCCGGCCAACAAACCTTGCACCAGCCTGGTAGTTTTGCGTTCCAGTTCGTCGTAGAAACCCGGTTCGCGTAAACGCGATAGCGTTTCCAGCCCGGCCCGCATGGCCAGCGGGTTCCCAGACAGAGTGCCAGCCTGATAGACCGGACCATCGGGAGAAATCTGGCGCATGATTTCTTCGCGTCCGCCGTAAGCGCCGACGGGCAGACCGCCGCCGATAATTTTACCGAGGCAGGTCAGATCGGGCATGATGTCGAAACGCTGTTGGGCGCCGCCGAGGCCAACGCGGAAACCGCTCATCACTTCATCAAAGATCAGCAGTGCGCCTTCGGCATCGCAGATATCGCGCAGGGCTTGCAGAAAACCGTTATCATTCAATAACATCACGCCGGTATTGCCCGGTACGGGTTCGACAATAATGCAGGCGATTTCAGCCGGATTTTCAGCGAACAGTGTTTTGATGGCTTCGATATCGTTGAACGGTGCCGTCAGCGTCAGTTTGGCGTAATCCGCCGGTACGCCAGCGGAATCGGGTTCGCCGAAGGTAGCTGCGCCGCTGCCCGCCTTAACCAGAAAACCGTCGGCATGACCGTGGTAGCCGCCGTCGAATTTAATGAATTTATCGCGACCGGTAAAACC
>CAZDFL010000046.1:0-10023 GCA_964504835.1 uncultured Zetaproteobacteria bacterium | reverse complement strand
ATTATCATGCTTACTGCCGATGCGTTCGGTGTATTGCCTGCCATCTCGAAACTGACGCCGGAGCAGGCGATGTATTATTTCTTGCTCGGATACACGGCCAAAATCCCCGGCACCGAAGCGGGTATTAGCGAGCCGAAAGCGACGTTTAGCCCCTGTTTCGGAGCGCCGTTTATGGCTCGCCACCCGTGTGTTTATGCCAATATGCTGGGTGAAAAAATCAAGGCGGGTAATGTGAAAGTCTGGCTGCTCAATACTGGTTGGAGCGGTGGCGGTTACGGTATTGGTGAGCGTATGGATCTTGATCTGACGCGCACATTGTTATCGGCTGCATTAAATGGAAAGCTGGAGAATACTACCTTTCAGACGCATCCCATCTTTGGCCTGAATATGCCCGAAACGCTCGATCCGATTGCAACATGGAGTGATCCGGAGGCATATCTGAAATCAGCCAGGCATTTGGCCAAACGTTTCAAAAAGGCATTTGCCCAGTTTGAAGGTGAGGCAACAGAAGCCTTGCGCCGGGCGGGGCCGCGATGATGCAGCATGTAGACAGCGCGCCGGAATCCGGCTCATATTTCCCACTGCTGCGGCGTGACTATCAACTGGGTTTTGTACAGCAACAAACGCAGTCTGAGATGCCGGATGCAACAACGATAGCCCGTCACTGGCACAATGATGAAGCCGTGCTACTGCCCGGCGCACTCGATTTGCAGCCATGGCAATCCGATATTGAGCAATCACATCGTCTGATGGAAGCAACACTGGAAACAGGCGAAGTGTCCCCGCTACTGGAACAAGCGCCATACACTGCGCGCCTGTCTGCCAACTTCCCGCTGGTGGCATCATCCTTTGAAGATCATGATGAGCAGGGCATCGAGAAAATCTATTTTGATGCTGAGACAGATATCGGTGCTGAACGGGTTTGCGAGGCTGAAAATCTCTGGTGCAAGGGCTCATGGTTATCCTTTATCGAAGCCGATGCATCGTTGCGCTTTCGTTTCTCTTTCGGCATGGAGTGCATGGAAGATGTGGCCGCTGATCCTGTGCGCCAGCGCTGGGCCGGTCGTTTGTGCGATGCAATCTTCCCCGAATCAGCCGCCATCACCAACAACAATACCATCATCGAAACACTGAAGCCGGTGGTCGGTGGCACGCCTGCTTTTGTGGAGCGGATTGTCTATTTCAACGCGCCCAACGGCGGCGCGCAAATGCATCACGATGTTGAACGCGGCCACGACGGGGTGGTCTACGGACAACTGTCCGGCAGCACATTCTGGCTGGCGCTGGGCAAGCAGACCTTGATCGATGAACTGATTGCCTTCATCGGGAATGACGACAATGTTGCCGAGATAGAACGGCTATTGCCCGAAGCCGATGCCCGCACCGAACTGGCTACGCTGATCAGCGACAGACAGGCTTTATCGAACTACATGGATGCATTCGATCATGAATTGGTTGAAGCCGTGATGGATCGTTCGCCGCTGTTTATCCGGCAACTGCTTGAGCACGGCTTTGCGTTTATCCTGCATGCCGGCGATGTGTTGCTGATGCCGCAGCGTGATCTGGAAACCTGCGTCTGGCATTCAGTGATTACGCTCGGTGATAGGCCGGGCGAAGCATTATCGTTTGCCATTCGGAGAGATGCTGAAATTGATTAAACGCATATCGGCGCTGTTGCTGGTCTGTCTGCTGGTGACGCCAGTTTGGAGTAAGGAGGTCGATATGACCAACGCAGAGCCGAAATACACCAATGCCCTGATTCATGAATCCAGCCCCTATTTGCAACAACATGCCCATAATCCGGTCAACTGGCTGCCGTGGGGTGACGATGCATTTGCGCTGGCTCGCATGCAAAATAAACCCATTTTCCTCTCCATCGGTTATTCCACCTGTCACTGGTGTCATGTCATGGAGCATGAGTCGTTCGAAGACCCGGAAGTGGCCGAAGTATTAAATCGTTACTTCATCACCATCAAGGTGGATCGGGAAGAAAGGCCGGATATTGATGCGGTGTATATGCATGCCGCCCAGATGATCAATGGCTCCGGCGGCTGGCCATTGAATCTGATCCTGACTCTGGATAAAAAACCATTTTACGCCGCCACATATTTGCCCAAACACGGGCGTTTTGGCCGCATGGGTCTGATCGAACTGGCCAATCGCATTGGCGATATGTGGCAGCATGATCGCCAGCGCATTGAGGATTCAGCCGCATCAATTGGCACTGCATTAGCCAAAAGTATTGCGATGGCTGTACCCGGCAAGATGGATGCCGGGCTGATTGATACAGCCTATCTGGAGACGGCCAAAAGCTTTGATATCAGCCATGGCGGCTTTGGCGATGCCCCCAAATTTCCGACCGCGCAACGGCTGCTGTTTCTGCTGCGTTACGGTACACTGAAAGACAAACCGGAAGCCATTACCATGGTGGAGAAAACGTTAATTGCCATGCAACGCGGCGGTATTCACGATCAGCTCGGTGGTGGCTTCCATCGTTATTCCACCGATGCCCGCTGGCTGGTGCCGCATTTTGAAAAAATGCTCTACGATCAGGCTATGCTGATGATGGCCTACGCCGAAGGCTGGCAGGCTACCGGTAATCAGAGCTTTGCCGCTACGGCGCGCGATATCGCCGACTATCTGCTGCGCGATATGCATGATGCAGGCGGCGCATTCTATTCCGCCGAGGATGCCGATTCGGAAGGTGTGGAAGGGAAATTCTATGTCTGGTCCGCCGATGAAATTCAGACCGTGCTTGGTAAAGATGCCGATACATTCATGCAGGCTTACGGGGTGGAAACGGCAGGTAATTTTGCCGATGAAGCCACCCATCGCAAAAGCGGAGATAATATCCTGCACCGCTCCGCCCCGGTCGATCTGGCCGCCTTTGCAGCAGGCCGGGAAAAACTGATGGCTGTTCGAGAGAAACGCATTCGCCCTTTTCGTGATGACAAGGTATTAACCGATTGGAACGGTTTAACCATTGCCGCGCTGGCTTTTACCGGACGGGCGCTGAACGAACCGCGTTATGTGCAGGCGGCCAGCAAGGCTGCTGATTTCATTCTGAGCCATTTGCGTGATGATCAAGGCGAGTTATTACACCGCTGGCGCGCCGGTAACGCGGCGATCCCGGCTCAATTGGAAGATTATACGTCGCTGGTCTGGGGGCTGACTGAACTATACGAAGCCAGTTTTGAATCGCATTGGCTGGCTGAAGCCCTGAAGCTCAACAAGGTGATGTTGAATCGTTTCAAAGGCAACGATGGCGGTTTTTATCAGGTCGGACTTAGTGATGAATTGATTGCCCGTCCGATGGAAATATTCGATGCGGCACTGCCCTCCGGCAATGCCGTCGCCATGCATAACCTGCTGCGTCTGTCCCGTTTGAGCGGCGATGCCGAACTGGCTGCCGAAGCGGCAAGTCTGTCCGATCACTTTGCCGGTATTGCTGATCGCGCGCCATCCGGTGTGTTGCATCTGCTCTCAGCCGTGCTGATGGCAGAAAGCACAAGCAAGGAAATCGTGCTGGCCGGAGATAAAACGACGCATGATGCAAACAGCATGTTGCAAATCATCCGCCAGCACTATCGCCCCAATACCGTAGTGCTGTGGCATAATGCCCAGATTGAACAACTGGCCCCGTTCACCAAAGGCCAGCATGCTATCGGTGGCAAACTGACGGCCTACGTCTGTGAAAATTTCCAGTGCAATCTTCCGGTTTCCAGCGTGGAGGCATTAGAAAAACTGTTGCCATAACCATTGATTACGTTCAAATCGCCAGTTTGGTAACTGTGTTCCGACTAATCCACAAGGTGTGGAAATTATTGCCTGCCAGCGGAAAAAACAGGACGTGATATACAGCGACTTTATCCAAAGCCGGTTTGATTTCAGGTGCTCAAGATTGGCATGGATTATGCGATAGATATAGGCAGAAGCATTCAAAGAAAAGAAGACACGACTGGACGAAAGAAAAGCATGTCAGGAGGTGCATTATGGATGACACTCGGGCAAGAAAAATCGCAGATAGTTTCACTGGAAATTTGACCTTTATGGTTCGCTCATACTGTGATGGATTACAGGTTTGTTATCATCATCACACCCACTACTTTGTTCGTGAGGCAAGTTTCTGGTCTTATGTGTACAAGGCGGCGGGTTTGCCTGTCAGCGAGCATTAGCTGAAAAAATACAGCCCAGGCAGCGTTGACAACACGCCCTGCATAATTATATCCCCGGAACTTCGGAACTACAGGAACAATCGTGTGGCGGCGATTACTCAGGCATATATTTGTAGTGTGCCAAACGGTTACTGTGTTTATAGGTGCCGAGCACGATGTCGGTTAAGGCTTCATCGACAAGCTTGGCTGTGAAATCTTCTTCTAGCACGGTGGTCATTTCTTCACTGCTGATGGTTTTCTCGGCCAATGTCTTTTTATCGATTCTTATGAACAAGGTTGCTCCTTTGCCATGCTTTGAAAGATTCTATATTGCATGGACCCAGCCCGGATTATTCATAAATACTGCTGAGCCCTCGCTTGTTCCTTTGTTCTCAACAAATCCCTCGTCAATCGTCCGTATGCACTGCTACGGTCTCATTCCTCGAAATCTGTTGAAAACAAACGCCCGTCGCGATCATCTTACCGATTCATGAATAATCCGGGCTAGGTTATTCCTGAGTATCCGAGTTTGAATCCAGAGCGTCATACACCGATGCGCTTGGTTTTGCTGTGCGTTTTGCAGGCTTGGCCAGAATTTCCAGATAAAAGGAGTTTAACTGTTGTTCTTCGGCGATATTGATGTGCTTGCCGATTTCTGCGACGTGAATGGTTTGTGCCTCTTCTGTTGTCGGGCCGAAACGGCAATCGAAATCCCAGAAATCCACACCTTCGGGTAGTTCTTTGTTGCGCTCGCGCTTGAGATATTTTTTGATATCGCGTCTGGCATTATCCAGCAGGCGGGCGGTTTTGATTTTTGGGTGGTGTAATTGAAATGTTTTTTTCATATTTATCCTTGAGATTAGGCGAGTAGGATTCAGATCTTAGCGCGTTATTTATTTTATGTGAAGGGTTATGCTTCGCACATGCCTGTTATGACTTTGAACCACCTCGATAAATCTTTTGGACCGCAAGTGCTGCTGGATGATGTCAGTCTGTCGATCGGACGCGGTGTGCGTATCGGCCTGATCGGACGCAATGGCGAAGGTAAATCCACCCTGTTGAAAATCATGGCTGGGGCGGTGGAGTGTGATGCCGGGCAGGTGACATTGCGTGGCAATACGCGGGTGGCCTATTTGCCACAGGATCCGCATTTTGAGGCCGGGCAGTCGGTGTTTCATGTTGTAGCCGAAGGGCTTGGCAGTGTGGCGCAGACTTTGGAAGCATATCATGAAGCTTTGCAGTCACTCGAAACAGATAGTTCGGACAGGGCGCTGAAACAGCTTGATGAACTACAGGCTGAGTTAGAGCGAACCGGCGCATGGCAGTTTCATAATCGTATTGAAATTGCCATTACCAAGCTCAAGCTGGATGCGGATCGGGATGTCGGGGAACTCTCTGGCGGCTGGTTGCGGCGAGTATCTGTGGCGCGCGCGGTGGTATCCGAGCCGGATGTGTTGCTGCTCGATGAGCCGACCAATCATCTTGATATTGAATCGATTGAATGGTTAGAGGATTTTGTCGCAGCATTTCGCGGTGCAGTCTTGTTTATCACCCATGATCGTTATTTTCTCGATGCGGTGGCTGAAGAGATTATTGAACTGGATCGCGGCCATTTGCGTCATTTCCCTTATTCTTATGCCGAATATCTGGAAAAGAAAGCTGAGATGCTGGCCGTGGAAGCGACCCAGCATCGCAAGTTCGACCGCCTGCTGGCCGGAGAAGAACGCTGGATCAGGCAGGGCATACCGGCTCGCCGAACGCGCAATGAAGGTCGCGTGCGTGGCTTGGAAGACTTGCGCAAACAGCGTGCCGGGCGACGTTTGCGCAGTGCGGATGTGGAACTGCGTGTTTCATCGGGCGTTAAAGTCGGCAAGATGCTGATTGAAACGGTTGAATTATCCCATCGCTTCGGGGATACGGTGATTTGCCAGTCGTTCAGTCACAAGATTATGTCCGGCGACCGGGTGGGGTTGGTTGGTGCCAATGGCATCGGCAAGACGACGTTATTGAAAATGATGCTCGGCGAGTTGATGCCAGATGAGGGGCGGGTGCGCCACGGCGTGCGCCTGGCACCGGCATTTCTTACCCAGATGCGAGATCTGGATGAGAAGCTGAAGCTCAAAGAGGTGTTGCTGCCCCAAGGTGGTAATTATGTGCATATCGGCGGCCATGAACCACGTCATATTGTATCGTATATGCAGGATTTCTTATTTGATAAGGAGCGCCTGAATACGCCGGTTGCGGCTTTGTCCGGCGGCGAACGGGGTCGTTTAATGCTGGCCAGGTTACTGCTGGAACCAGCCAATCTGCTGGTGCTGGATGAACCGACCAATGATCTGGATATCGGCACGCTCACTGTGCTGGAACAGGCACTGGCGCGTTATGACGGTACGGTGATTGTGGTATCGCATGATCGCGCCTTCATGGATCGGGTTGCATCACGGGTGCTGGCTTTTGAAGGCAATGGCGAAATCGTCCCCATCGAAGGCGGTTATTCTGATTATCTTGCCTGGAAAACGCGCCGTCAGGAAGCGCTGGAGTCAGAGCGTCAAATGGCCAAATCCGGCAAACCAACTGTTGCTCCGAAAGCTATAAAAAAACAGGCCAAACTTAGTTATAAAGAACAGTGCGAACTGGAAAAATTACCGCTTGAAATCGAAGCCATGGAAGAAGAACAGTCAGCTATCGAGGCACGCTTTTGCCAAATCGATTACTTCACTACGAATGCAGAAAGCTTCAAAAACGATCAGCAGCGTTTGGAGCAGTTGAAATCACTGCTGGAAAACGCCTACAACCAATGGCAGGCACTCGAAGCCAAACAGGAATCTCTGGCAGCCTGAGTTCATCCTCTTGTCCCATATTTATGGGACATACAGCTCTGATAAAATATGAGACGGTTGCCCCTGCTTCTGCGCAATATGATGTCTGTTCTGAGGAGGTCGCAAATGGAGTTGGTGGATTCTGTATTGGCTTTTGCCTTGGTTATGGCGGCGCTGGCCAGCGTTGTCACCTTATTGATGGAAGCCTTTCACCGTCTGTTCAGATTAAGGGCGAAAGGCATGGAGGCTCTGTTAAGTCAGTATTATGACGAAGTGCTTTCAAGTGAGTTGAAACTTTCTAAAGACGATAAACAGAAGATAATGGATCGGGTGCTTATTAACCCTGCCAAAAAAATCATTCTTGATTCGAGCTTTCGAATTTTCCCTGACTGGCTGATTAAAAAACTGATGCGATATACTGAGGTGTCTACGGATGATCTGTTAAAGCGATTGAATCAGGCAGAAGTATTCAGTGAGATCAAAGGTAAGGCGAAAATCAGAAAAAAGCTTGAAAAAATTGAATTCCAGTATAATGAATATAGTGCAGCAATGTCTGATTACTTTAAGCGCAGGGCTAAATTATTTTCATTACTTTTGGGCATCTTGCTTGCATTCGGAGCCAACATAGATGGGTTAAGGGTTTATGAAGCTCTGAAAATGAATCCGGAGATCAGGGCAAGCATCATCAGCCAGCAAGCCAACATCAAACAAAAATATAAGCAGGCTCAGCAAAAGCTGGAGTCTGTTGCTTCGGATTCAACTGAAACACTGGAAAGTAATCGGGAGGAAATCAAGGCGCTGAAAAAGAGCTTTGAAGAAGCCACGAGTGGTATTTCCGAGCTAGCCTCTTTAGGACTTCCGATCGGCTGGCGCTACTTCCCGGCGGATGCGAACGGAAGCTCAGGAGAAATTACACATGACTGGTTTGCCTATATCGCTTGGGTATTCAAGGTGTTGGTGACGGGATTATTGATTGGATTAGGTGCGCCATTCTGGTTTGAAATTGCTGCAAAGTTGACCCGGATGAAGCAGGGCTTGAAGGGCAAGGGCGCTGTCGCAGCTACAGAAGGCGAGCAGACGAAGCCAAGTGAAAACAAAACAACCATTGATAAAATTATTGAGAGTACATAAAGGTTTTTTGAGGGAGGTTACTGATGCGGAATAAATTTTTACTGGTGGCGATGGCGGGCATGCTTCTTTCTGCCTGTGCTCAGGTTCCCAGAGAGGCGGTCGAGTTATCTGCAACCGTAGGACGGGATATAGCGGTTACGCATAAAGCGCATATCCAAATGGCTAAATTAATGTTTTCAAAGATGAAGCAGGATGTTAATCGCTTCGTTGATAATGTGTATGCACCATACCAAATCCGCGAGGCCATGAAAAGGCAAATGGATCTGGCGAAAAGCCTCGATCAGCGTGAAAGAAATAAATCCCTGATGTTAGCCTTAAATGCCGCATTCAAAGAAGATGCATCGGATAAATTACAGCAAGCTGTATTGAAGGGCATGGGGCTGTTTGTCAGCAAAATACGGTATGATGTTGAAGAAATGAGAGAAGAACTTCTTGCCCCTCTAAACAAACAGGAGAAAACAGTTCTGGGCTCGATCAACAGGGCTTATCTGCGCATGCATTATGCAAACTCTATTGTTACGGGGCATTTGGCATCAGTAGCAAAAGTCCATGACACTCAACAAGCGTTATTATCTGAAGTAGGGATTGAAAGGGATTTGCGCAAGGAAATCGGCGAGGGGCTTTCCAAAGTCTCCAATAATATCACCAAGTGGGTGAATCAAGTCGAAAAAGCACAGGGGAAATTTGATAAAGCAGAAGAAAATGCAAGTAGACTCAAAGAAATTATTGGTGATCTTGGCATTGCTTTGAAACCGAAAAAAGAGGAGGGATAAGAAATGGCTGATGAATTTGAATTTGATCTAGATGGATTTGAAGAGGACTTGGGGAATACTCTTCGCAAAAGCAGAGAAGCATTTGTAGGGAAATATAAGGATGCGTTGAATGATCTGTCAGGGCTATCAAAAGATGAAATTGATGCAATTTCACTTGGGGACATTGACCTCCAGAAATATGACGAACTGATATCTGTAGTGAAGGAAGCTTCTCGAGTTAATTTACAGCAGGCAGAATTGAAGAACCAGATTATTAAGTTAGGAGGCGTTGCTGTGGAGGTCGCTAAACGAGTTCCTAAACTGGCTGCAATTTTGGCATTATGAACACCATTAAGCGTGTATGATTCGATTGGAATATCAATGATGATAGCCTGCCCGCACAAGACATTCGTCGTCAATAAAAGGAAATCAATATCTGGTATCCTTCATGGTACAGTGGTTGGCGGTCACTCTTGCCGAATGGGCCGGAGGGTGGTATGGCGGAAGTAAATAATTCAGGAGGTCTTCCTGTCGGAGGTGGAGTTGCCGTAGCTATTGCTATGATAGCCGGATACTTTGTGGTTTCCCCACCCAACCTTGATGGATCCAGACCCCAAGGGTTGACAGGTAAATACATTGAAAATATTCAGACTGGCGAGGATGTTCGTGCGCGCTTGTGGCAAGATCCATTTGCTGCTGTCTTGGCGCATCAAAATGAAGACGCTGATGCTGCAAGTCTAGTTTCTTTGCCACCCAAGTTTAAACATGCGGGAAAATCTGCTAAACATTCACTGAACCGCTTGCTTGGCGAGGTCATGTCAATTGAAAACGCACAGCTTGAAAAAAAATCACCTTATATTGCCGTGAAAATACAACAGGTTAAAAAAATCCTCACCGCAATAACTAATTTAGGAGAAGAACAAAGAAAACAATTACAGGCATCGATTAATGAATATTTTAATGGCCGGAAATTGTTGAAAGGCGACCTCGAAAATACCACGGCTAAACTGAAACAATTAGATGAAGACATATCAAATGCAAAAAAATCTATAAGTACCAAGCTGATGGGAGTTAAAAAAGCTGGGGAACAATTAAAAGCAGTAAATGAAAATTATACGGCAATTAAAACAAAGCTTGAGATAGCAAAAAAAAGTTACGAGACATCCA
>CAZDFL010000045.1:0-10282 GCA_964504835.1 uncultured Zetaproteobacteria bacterium | reverse complement strand
GGATACCTGTTCAGATAATTCTATCGGTCGAAATCAGGCTGACTTTAGATTTATTCTGGCGTCAAAACTCCACCGGAGCTGCCAATACAACACAGTGCGCCCGGGCTGCCGGATAAAGCATTTACGAATCAATATGTTATAAAGCATACAACGGGGAGAACTCAAAACAAGGCCATGCAATTCCTGCTGTTCAGTGCCGTATCGCGACTTTATAACATGACCGCAAACATAAAAACTTGCGCTTGACCCCAACCATGTCATTATTTTGACTTCAAATTGCGCAGCTTCTGAGTAACAACAGAAACACCGAGGGGGATCAGCCTGTGAAACAATCCGCATTTATTCTGCTGGTTGAAGATAATGAAGATTTTCGTCTTATTCTGCAAGAGTCACTGGAATCGGCCGGATTCCATGTTACCAGCGCCGCCAATGCCACCCGTGCGCGCGAAGCCATGTCGCTGGGTAAATTTGACCTGAACATACTCGATGTGCGTCTGCCCGATGGCAATGGCATTGAGTTGATGCGTGAATTTCGCCAAATCGACCCGGATATGGGTATTATAATCATGACCGGCTATGCTGAAGTAGATACCGCCGTCGATGCCGTTCGACTTGGCGCCAATGATTTTCTAAAGAAACCCTTTGATATTGATGAAATGCTGGTTCGCATTGACGAGCTGATGAAAACCCGCCAACTGAAAAAGGACAATATCTCCCTGCGCGAGCAGGTTCGCGAACAGGATCCAGCCGGCCTGATCGGCCATTGTGATTCCATTCGCAAATTAAAGGAAACCATCAAACTGCTGGCCAACTCGGACAGCACCGTACTTATTTCCGGTGAATCAGGCTGCGGCAAAGAGGTGCTGGCCAAAGCATTGCATAAAACCGGCAGCCGGGCTGGCAAAGCCATGGTGTCAATCAATTGCGGCGCCATACCTGAAGAACTGCTTGAATCCGAATTGTTCGGTCATGTCAAAGGCGCGTTTACAGGTGCCATCCGGGCTCGTCCCGGTCGTTTTGAGATTGCCAATGGCGGCACCATCTTTCTGGATGAAATTGGCGATATGAGTCCCAAGTTGCAGGTCAAGTTGCTACGCGTATTGCAAGAACGCTGTTTTGAACCGGTCGGCAGCCAGCAAAGTATCCGTGTCGATGTGCGCGTGGTTGCCGCCACCCACCGCGATTTGGAAGTTGAGATCGAGGCGGGCCGATTCCGCGAAGATCTCTACTATCGTCTCAATGTCATTCCATTACAAATCACTCCGTTACGAGAGCGCGGAGAAGATATATTTTTACTGGCTGACCACTTTCTCAATCATTTCAATGCAGAAAAAAACTCCAATATCTCCGGCCTGTCCGATGATGTGAAACGCGCCGTTCTGAGCTATGCATGGCCAGGCAATGTGCGTGAATTGCAAAACCTTATCGAGCGCGTCACCACGCTCAAACGGGAAGGTATCATCGAGTTGGAGGATTTGCCGAGCCGCATGCTTAGCGACAGAGATCGGGTACTGCAAAGCTTTCAGATGGATGTGCAATCAGCCGCAAATATCGACCTGAAAGCCACCGTCGATGAGTTTGAAAGTCATCTCATTCTTTCAGCCCTGCAACGCTTCGACTGGAACAAAAACCGCGCCGCCAATTTTTTGGCGATGAACAGAACCACGCTGGTTGAAAAAATAAAGAAGAAGGGTCTACAACCCATCGGCTCATAGCCCACCTGCCGCCCTGAGCGCGGCAATCGGGGCACTTCTCACGCAGGCTGATTCAGGCATATTGCGCCTTGAGTATTGCCCTGTTTGCTTCGGCATGAATCTTGCGATTGGCTGGCATGTTGCGTTTTTTATTCATCATGGCCCTGTTGACCGCCCTGCCAGGCATAGCCTTGGGGCAAGCCAGTGCCCAAATCCATGCTGCAACCACTTTTTTACATAACGGAAACCCTGAGCAAGCCGTCATCACGGCTCAAAGGGCGCTTAAAAAAGCCACCCTGACTACATCAGAACGCCACACGCTGCTTTCTACGATAGCGAAAGCCGAAACGATGCGTACGACATATCAACATTTCCAAGGTGTTGATGCTGCCATACAGGCACTTGAAACTGCCATTAATGAGTTCCCGGACAGCCCCGATGCGCCAGAGTTCAGATGGCAACAAGCCTGGTTATTGTGGCAGTCTGGCCAAAACAAGCAGGCGATCACGGCAGCACGCGAGATCATCGCTCAGGATCAGCAAAGCGCAAACCTGCGCCGTGCATGGCTGTTAATGGCTCGGATACATATACAAATGAAAAATTATGCTTATGCCAGAAGCGATTTGCTTCAATACGGTCTAAACGTGCGGAGCAACAGCCGTGAACAAGCCACCGGCATGGCCTGGATGGCAATTGTGGATCAGGGTGAATCCCGATCCGATGCAGCCTTCCAAAATCTGCATGCTGTGTATCGCAGATGGCCGAAGGTAATCACGGGTGAATCTGAATTATTTGCCACATACATCGACTTGGTAGATCGGCGTGAGCAATATAAGCGAGCCTTGCAACTGGCCAATACATTTATCCGTCAATACAGCAACGAGCCGCAGTCCGCGCTGGTACGGTTAATTCGAGCCAACCGCCATGCCAGCCATGAGAAAACCATCCCGACAGCCATCAAGGAATATACCATTCTGGCCAAACAGCAGGCGGAAACAACGATTGGTCGCAAGGCATTTATGCGCAAGCTGATGCTGGAATTCAGGCATGAAAAGCAGCGCGAAAAACTGTTGCCTGTATTGGTTGCTCTCAAAAAGATTGCCGATAAAAATCAGCTCTCAGACATTGAAGATGAAGCCATGCTGGATATGGCGCGCCTGTGGACGCGTATTACGCCTGTGGCTACAAATTCGAATAAAGACAGCAAGCATGCGCCTCCCGCCCTGGAAGCTTATGCCCGAGCCGGTGCATCGCGGGACAAACATATTGCCGAAGCAGCAAAAAAAGAAGGCGTGCTCTGGCTGACAACATACATTACCGCCCTGCTTGAGCAGCAACAATGGATCATGGCTATCACCATCTGGCGACATTATCCCCAGCTACGCCCGGCCAGTCATACATCACAATCACTGCGACTTGGCGTTGCCCATGCGATGCGCATGCTAATGTTGTTTGATTCGGCAGAGAGCATGCTGCAACGCCTTTACAGCGAAAACAGGATGAGCATCAGGGGTCAGCGCATCATGATGGAGCGGGCTCGATTATGGATGGACCGGCGTGATTCCGATGGCGTAAAAAAAATCATGCGCTGGCTTAACCGCCATGAATTCAGCATCTATCGCCCTGAAATGCTACTCATCGTCGCCCGCATGCAACTTGCAAACAAACAGACCGAACTGGCACGGCAAACCCTGGTATCGGTCAGCATCAACGATATCGCGGTGGAATCCAGAGCCCCTTTCTGGAAAACGAAGGCTGAAATTTCCGAAGCTTTATCCGAGTACCACCATGCTGCCCGTGCATGGGAAAAGTACCGCCAAAGCAAGGATGCTGATGGTAAACTGGGCTTGAATAATCAGGCTGCCAATCTGTTTATGGCCAGAGAATTTATGCAGGCGCGCAAGCTCTATCTGCAAATGCCGGAAGATGAGCGTAATGCGGCGTGGCAATATCATATGGGGGTATGTCAGTTGCGTAGTGGTGAAGTAAAACAGGGCGCAGAACGCCTGCAAAAACTGGCAGATCAAGCGGGTTCAGAGGGCGATATCGACCGATTCGCATCGCTGGCCAAACTGGCACTGGCCAACTATCAGGCCGCCAAACTGCTGGGAACGAAGCCATGAATTCTACCGAGAACACAACGCTCTCTGGTGTGTGCATGCTTGGCTTTCCCAGCTCGGAAGAAGCCGAACTGCGTATACAACTGGGCAGACTGTTGCCAGACACCTATATTGAAGCGCTACCCGAAAGTAGCATCCACGCAGAAGTCAGCCCCGATGCCCTGATATTTATCTGGGATACGGTGACATCCGCCTCCATTGTGCGGCGCTTGTTCAAGGCCAACCCGCAGGCCAATATCGTGGTACTCACCAATCTGGGGCAGGGCGAACGCGCCGCCGACCTGATGCAAATGGGTGCCATCGATTACAGACTATTGCCGGTACCCGATGATGTGCTGGAAATATATATACGCAAAAGCGGCCATCAAAGCGCTCTGGCCAGACAGGCCTGCTCGCAGCAACCCAAAGCCAAAGACAAACAACATATCTTCATTACTGAGGATGTTGAAACACGCCGCCTGCTTGATCAGGTCGCACTGATTGCACCCAGTAAAGCCTCGGTGCTGGTGGTGGGCGAATCGGGCACCGGCAAGGAACGCTTGTCTCGCTATGTGCATGCCTGCTCCAATCGCAAAAATGAGAACTTCATTGCCATCAACTGCGCCGCCATCCCGGAAGGCGTGCTCGAAGCTGAATTATTCGGACATGAAAAAGGTGCTTTTACTGGCGCGACATCAGCCCGGCCAGGCAAGTTTGAACTGGCTCACGAAGGTACATTATTGCTTGATGAAATCACTGAAATGCCGGTACATATGCAAGCCAAGCTGTTGCGCGTATTGCAGGAGGGTGAAGTCGACCGGCTCGGTGGACACAAACCGGTAAAGGTCGATGTGCGCGTCATCGCGACCAGCAATCGCGATATTACCAAAGCCGTGCAGGAGGGTGCCTTCCGTCAAGACCTCTATTACCGGCTCAATGTCGTCACTATCAAACTACCGCCGTTGAGAAATCGCAGCAGCGACGTATTGCCGCTGGCCGTGCATTTTTTACAATCATTTTCCAATATGTACCAGCGCCCTGCCCCGCAACTCAGCCCGGAGTCATGCGTCTGTCTGGAGCGCTATCCATGGCCGGGTAATGCGCGCGAGTTGGAAAACTGCATGCACAGGGCTTTTCTGATGGCCATAGATGATGCCATTCGTCCCGAACATCTATGTCTGGACTCGGCTATTCCGTTGCACTCACATGATGAACCAGAAACGGATGCAGTTCAGGCGGGCGTATCGATTCGTGATATGGAACGCGCCCTGATAGAAAAAACGCTGGTGCATGTGCAGGGCAATCGTACCGAAGCCGCCCAATTGCTGGGCATCAGCATTCGCACCCTGCGCAACAAACTGCATGGATATGAGTCTGGCATGGCGCTTGCTCTGTAACTGTTATGTTACAGGCACCGTGCTGTAGAAGCGCACGGCATGAACAACAACCTGAATGACACAATACGCGCGAAGGAACGCCGGTCGGGAGCATAAGATATGGAGATGTTAGGTGCCGGCTTTCAGCGGCTTGAAGCTTCGCTGATAGCAAGAGAAAAAATCCAGGGCGTGTTATCCAGCAATATTGCCAATGCGGAAACACCCAACTTCAAGGCGGATCATCGTTCGTTTTCCAATTTTCTGGCCGAACAACAAAGCACCAGCCAGACAGGCAAAATAGCCACGACAAACCGTATGCACTTCTCGGATATCGGCACCGACCGACGTCTGTCCCAGAGCCTGTTCCACCAAAGCAACTCGAAAAAGATGGATGGCAATGATGTCGATATCCAACAGGAGATGGTGCGCATGAGTGAAAACCAGTTGATGCACGAACTATCTATGCGGCTGATCAAGGGGAAACTGGGTGGGTTGTTGAATGCGATCAAGGAGGGTAACCGATAATGGCCAATGATTTATTAAGCTCCATGCATATCAGTGCAGCCGGCATGTCCGCCCAGCGCACCCGGATGGATGTGATTGCGGAAAATATTGCTAATGCAGAATCCACCCATACCCGCGAAGGCGGCCCCTACCGGCGCCGTCAGGTCATTTTTCAGGCCATCAATCCGAAACAACCTTTTTCTGCAGCGTTCAGCAGCGCCTTTCAGTCGGGCGGCAGGCAATCGGTCAAGGCGGCTGCGATTGTGCAGGACAAATCACCCTTTCGTGAAGTCTATGACCCATCCCATCCCGATGCCAATGCCAGAGGGCTGGTTCAAATGCCCAATGTCAATCCGGTCGAGGAGATGGTCAATATGAATGCCGCTTCCCGCAGCTTTGAAGCCAACGTCACAACCATGGAAGCTTCAAAACGCATGTTTCTGAAATCGCTGGAACTGCTGCGCTAGAACATGATTTGAGCACAACAGTCTGAGCATAATAGAGCACAATAAGATGAGGAGAACACTATGAACATTCACGGTTATCAATCCGCCGCAGGTCTGACCCCCGGCAACATAAGCTCTGGAAACGGCTTGTCGCAGATCAACAAACCGGGCGCAGGCTCAGATAATTTCGCCACCCTGCTCAATTCTTATGTGAATCAGGTCAATCATGACAATAAAGCCGCTGGCAAAGCGGCCGTTGCGCTGGCTAGCGGCGAAAGCAAGAACACATCTGAAACCTTGCTGGCCATCAAAAAAGCCGACCTGTCTTTCCAGCTGATGCTCGGCGTCAGGAACAAATTGGTTGAAGCTTATCGCGAAATTTCGCGCATGCAGGTCTAGGAATCTGTCGGACTTATGAGAAATCACTTTGAAACGAGGTAAACCAACATGGCTGATGCTTTAACACCGCACACGCAGGCGCAAATGAATCCGTCTCCAATGTCCCAACCCCCTATTGAGGCCAGCGCACAGGAATCTGGCGGCGAAGGGCACGGCACCGCCATCCAGATTCCCCAGGTACTGGTGAAATACAGAAAAATGATGTTGTTTGCTGCCGCCAGCCTGATGCTGGTCGGATTTGTCAGTCTGGTGCTGTGGTCATCCGAAAAGCCTTACCGGTCAGTTTATGCAGGCATGGCGGAAAAAGATGCAGCTACTGTCGTAGACATGTTACAGAAAGAGCATATTCCGTACCGACTGGAAGGTGGTGGCACGGTCATGGTACCGGAAGATCAGGTCTATCGGGTGCGTCTGAAACTGGCCGGCGATGGCATAGCGCCAACAGGCAATATCGGCTTTGAAATCTTTGACCAGAACAATGAGTTCGGGCTCAGTGATTTCACCCGCAAGATAAATCTGCAGCGCGCCTTGCAGGGCGAGTTATCCCGCACCATTGAGGTCATGCCACAGGTCACCGCCGCACGCGTGCATCTGGTGATGCCCAAAGAATCCGCTTTTGCCGAGCGTGATCGCAAAGCCAGCGCATCGGTGATGTTGCAACTGGCAGGTGGCCGCCATATGGCTAAAAAATCCGTTCTGGCTATCCAGAATCTGGTTGCGGCCAGTGTGCCGGACATGGATATTAGCAATGTTACAGTCGTCGATGCATCCGGCACGTTGCTCTCCAGCAACGAGAAAGAAGCGCCGATGAGCGAAGGACAGACCATGCAGGAATATCGGGCCAAACTGGAGCAACGGCTCGAACAGCGGCTGGCCGGCATGCTGGAGCAGGTTGTCGGGCAGGGTCAGGCCGTGGTACGCGTTTCCGCCGATATCAATCGTGAATTCATTGAACAGAATAATACCCGTTATAATCCGGATGAGCAGGTTTTGCGCAGCCGCAAATCGATTTCGGAGGAACACACATCATCCGGCGGCGCAGCGCTGGGCGTGCCGGGTCTTGCCTCCAATACGCCGGGCGCCAACCCGGTCAATGCAGACGGTTCCGTTGGCGCGCCCACGCAGCCGCAGGACAAAGCCAAACGTCTGGAAGATGCCAATAATTATGAAATAAGCACCACCCAGGAACATCGCATCATCCCGTTTGGCAGCATCAACAAGCTGTCTGTCGCCACCATTGTAGGCGGCCATTACAAGGCTGACAACAAAGGCGAACAGGTCTTTACGCCGAGAAGCAAGGAAGAACTGGCGCAGTTACAAAAGCTGATTGAACGAGCCATGGGCTATGATGAAGATCGAGGCGACTCGGTGAGTGTACAAAGCATGCCATTGATAGATATCTCCAGCAGCACCGATGAAGATGCACTGCAATCGGCTGAAAATAGAGTATTCTACATGCAGATAGCGCGCTACAGTCTGGCTGGATTGGCGCTGCTGCTGCTGGCCTGGTTTGTACTGCGCCCACTGGCCATTCGCATGAAGGAATCCGCCAGCCAGAATGAAGACGAAACGAATCCCGCCCTGATAGCGCCGAATCAGATGTCGAGTGAAGCGTATGCTCGACTGGCCAATATGGAGCAGGTCAAACAGAATATTTATCAGGAGCCGGATCGCGCCAATAAAGTACTGCGCGAATGGATGGACCCGGCATGAAAACAGGTTTGTTATGAAAACAAAACAGCAGTTGAGCGGTGAAGATAAAGCCGCCATCCTGATTTTTGCGCTGGGTCCTGAAGCTTCTGCACCACTGGTGCAAGGCATGGATGACCAAACCCTGAGCCGACTCGGGCGCAGAATGGCGGAATTGGGTAAGATTGACATTGAGATTCTCGATTCGGTGACCGCAGAATATCTGAAAATCCATCATTCTGAGGATCCCCTACTGCGTTCGACACACAAGGATGTCGTATCACTGTTCAAATTCGCCGTGGAAAACAATCGGGCAGATCGTCTGTTGAGCGAACTGAATGCACCAAAAACATTAACCATCTGGGAAAAATTATCGCGTTTAAAACCAGAGATGATTGCCAGTGCCATTGCCGATGAACATCCACAAACCGTGGCATTGATTCTGGGCAATATCGACAGTGGCGTGGCCAGCCGCGTCATTGCCCTGCTGCCGGAAGATATGCAACTCTCCGTGGTAATGCGCATGTCCAAGATTGAAAGCGTGCCCAAAGAGCTGGTTCGGGATATCGAAGAAACGCTGGAGAAAGAACTGGCTGAGATGCAGGGTGAATCAGGCATCAGTTTCGACGGTATGGTCAGCGTAGTCGATATTCTTAAAGGCCTGGATAAGGATGTAGCTCGACCTATTCTTGATCAGTTACGCGACAAGGATGAGGCTTTATTTACCCAGGTGGATCGGTTATTGCTTATTTTTGATGATTTGAAAGAACTGTCCGACCGCGATATTCAGACCATTCTGAAACATATATCTTCCGATGATCTGGTGAAATCACTGAAGGGCGCAACGGAAGAAGTGGCAGAACGTTTCTTCGGTAATATGTCGCAGCGCGCCGCTGAAATCATGCGTGAAGATATGGAAGTGATGGGGCCGATGAAACTGGCCGATGTGGAAGATGCACAGCAGACCGTGTTGAAAATCATTCGCAAACTGGATGATGACGGCTCTATCGCACTCAGCGCTACCGATGATATGGTGTAAAGCATGAGCACATTGATTCCGCTCTCATTCCCCGAAGAAACGAGCATTTCCAGCCAGCAGACGGGCAAATTCCCCTATGCTCCCATTGGCGCTGAGCACAATCATGGCGATCAACCAGCCGCCAATAACGTTCATCGCATGCAGCAACTCGAAACCATGCTCAAAGAAGTGCAGGGCAGGGCTGAAATAGTAGAAAAAGAAGCCTATGACAAAGCCTATCTGGCCGGTGAAAAAGCGGGCATAGCGTTGGGAAAAAGACGAGGCGAACAGATTCTTGGCAGTCTTCAGGAAAGCTTAAAGGATACCGGAACTTCACTGGCCGCCATACAACAGTCGTTTGCCGACGCCGCCATGGATGTGGCCGGATTTATTGCCAAACAGATCATCGCAGAGGCAGTGCAGGATAATAAAGCCACACTATGGGATATTGCCAAACAGGCGGCAGAGCAGTTGCCCGATACATCGGCTCTGACCATTGCCGTGTCACCGGATGACTTTTTCGCATTCAAACGACTGCTGGAAGATAGCGACAGCCTGACTGTACTCAACAGCGATCCTGCCATTGCAAACGGAACATGCCGTATTATTTCCAGTCAGCAGGATATTCTTGTCGATCCTGTGGCCGCAGTAGATAGCTGGCTCAAAACACTGGGTCCGACTCTGCTGCCTGCTTGCGGGCAAGAATCCCGGCCCGAACAACAAAGCGATGAACACTAGCGCACCGTTGTGGGACAAAGACCTGCGACAACATGTGTTCAGGCAGCAGCATGCGCTTGCCTACCCTGTTCGCGGCAAGGTTTACAAGGTGCTGGGTCCCATGCTGGAGGCAACAGGTCTGAAATCCAGCATTGGTCATGCCTGTCAAATATGCTGTAGCACAGAACACAGCATTGAAGCAGAAGTCGTCGGATTTCGTGGCGATTACACCTTACTCATGCCCGTTGGCAGCACGCGCGGCATTGCTCCCGGCGACCCTATTGTTCCACTGGCCTCCATGCCATCCATCGCGGTTGGCTCACATCTGCTGGGGCGGGTG
>CAZDFL010000044.1:0-10586 GCA_964504835.1 uncultured Zetaproteobacteria bacterium | reverse complement strand
GCTCAGGTGCAGCTTGCCCGGCTATCTTAAAATCCTTGTGAGTGCAGTGAAACGACTATGAAATTAAGCGGTGCGGAAATCCTGGTTGAATGTCTGAAGCGAGAAGGTGTGGATACCATTTTCGGTTATCCCGGCGGTGCCGTCTTGCAGATTTACGATGCCATTTTCAAGCAGGATTATTTCAAACATTATCTCGTACGCCATGAACAGGGCGCGTTGCATGCCGCCAGCGGTTATGCGCGTGCATCCGGTAAGTGCGGCGTGGCACTGGTTACATCCGGTCCCGGTGCGACCAATGCGGTGACCGGTCTGGCCGATGCCCTGGCTGACTCGACTCCGATTGTTTGCTTTTCCGGTCAGGTGCCCTCCGGCCTGATTGGCAATGATGCGTTTCAGGAAGCCGATATCGTCGGCATTACCCGTTCGGCCACCAAGCACAATTTCCTCGTCAAACATGCCGAAGATTTGGCTCTGATTATCCGCCAGGCATTTCATATTGCCACGACTGGCAGACCCGGCCCGGTGCTGGTCGATATCCCCAAGGATATCAGTATCAATATTTGTGAATTCGAGTGGCCGGAATCAGTCTATATGCGTTCCTATCAGCCGGTCAGCAGTGGCCATCCGGGGCAGATTAAAAAAGCGGTCAGGAAAATGCTGAGCGCTCAACGCCCGGTCATTTACTCCGGCGGCGGCATCATGAACGCTGCCGGCAGCGCCGCATTGCTGCGTGAGTTATCGCATACGCTGGACGCGCCAGTGACCAATACGTTGATGGGGCTGGGCGGCATCCCCCATGATGACAGCCATTTTCTCGGCATGTTGGGTATGCACGGCACTTATGAGGCCAATATGGCCGTCTCGCATTGTGATCTGCTGGTCGCAGTCGGCGCACGCTTTGATGATCGTGTAACGGGCAAGATCGAAGCCTTTGCACCGGATGCAACGGTCATTCATATTGATGTTGATCCATCATCCATCTCCAAGAATATTCATGCCCATGTACCCATTGTCGGCGATGTGAAGGTGGTATTGACCCAGCTGCTGGAAGAAATCGCGCGCAGGAACGGGGCGCCGGATGAGACGGCGTTGGCACTCTGGTGGCAACAGATTGAGGAATGGCGCGCCGTTGATTCGCTGCATTTCGAACAGTCGGAGGACGGACCGATCATGCCGCAGGCCGTAATTCGCAAGGTGCATGATCTGACTAATGGCGATGCGATTGTCGTTACCGATGTTGGCCAGCATCAGATGTGGACGGCACAGCATTACGGCTTTCGCAAGCCGAACCGGTTCCTGACTTCCGGGGGGCTGGGTACCATGGGTTATGGCTTGCCGGCCGGAATGGGCGCGCAAATTGCCAAACCTGATGAGCGTGTCGTTGTGTTTACCGGCGATGCTTCCATTCAGATGTGTATTCAGGAACTGGCGACGATGTACCAATACAAATTGCCGGTGGTTATTATTATTCTCAATAATGCTTATATGGGCATGGTACGGCAGTGGCAGGAAATGTTCTATGAATCCCGTTACTCGCACTCCTATTTTGATGCCTTGCCGGATTTTGTGAAACTGGCCGAGGCTTTCGGCGGTGTTGGCATGCGCGTGGACGCACCATCGAAACTCGATGCCACATTGAAAGCGGCATTCGAGGTGGATGGCGAAAGCTTTGTGCTGGTGGACGTGGCCGTATCCAGAGAAGAGAATGTATTTCCGATGGTGCCAGCAGGGGCAGCGTTGAACGAGATGGTGTTGTCATGAGGCATACAATTACAGTGTTGGTTGAAAACGAATTCGGCGTACTCACGCGCGTGGCCGGGTTATTTTCGGCGCGCGGTTATAATATCGAAACTCTGAATGTCGCGCCGTTGCAGGATAAAACAATCAGCCGCATGACACTGGTTACACGCGGTGATGAGCGCATTATCGAGCAGATCAAAAAACAGCTCAATAAACTGATTCCAGTGATTAAAGTCGAAGATATTTCCCATGCCGTACATCTGGAGCGTGGTATGCTGATGGTCAAAGTGAAAGCTTGTGGCGACCATTATGATGCCTTGCTGGAGTTGGTGGAGCGCCATGATGGCAAAGTGATTGATGATCATATCGACAGTCACATGATCCTTGAGTTCACCAGTCGAGTGGAAACCCTGGATGCTATTCTGGCAGAACTGGAATCGTACGATATCATTGAAACGACCCGTACCGGCCCGCTGGGCATGCGCCGGGGTCTGGATGGCTTTACAGTCTAGAGTTCAGCTACCTTTAGCGTCTCTACAAGTTGGATCATGCTATCGGGTGAAAATGGCTTTTGCAGAAAATGCAAATCGCCGATCAAGCCGCGCAAATCACTGCGTCCGGACATGACGATGGTTTTAACCTCGGGAGCATACTGACGAACCTGCATGTGCAAGTCATAACCATTCATGCATGGCATATTATAATCCGTAATCAGAATGCCGGGGTGAAGCTGCTTTGTTTTCATGTGTGACAGCGCATCCTGGGGGTGGGCAAATGCATGTACTCTGTGTCCGTCGCTGGACAGAAGAAATGCAAGAAACTCACATATATCAGGATTATCATCGACAATGTAAATAGGCATAGGAATACTATCTCCCCTTCAAGATAGTATTATATAGTTGAAAAATACCTGCCTGTCAATTTTTCCTTAGCCCGAACTCTCGTGAATAACAAAATTCGTAAATGCTTAATGTTGTTACTCACGTTTCTTTTAACTCAGTTTGTCCCTGTTGCGAAACAGCAGAAATAGCCAGACCGCACCGGCGGCAATCATGGCGGAAGAGAGCAGCATACCCATGGTCACCGGCCCGAACAGGAAACCGAGCTGTACGTCCGGTTCTCTGAAGTTTTCGCAAATAATGCGCGCAATCGCATAGCCGATCAGGAATACGGCTACGCGCGCACCACCTGGCCATGTTTTTTTGCGTAATGACCACATAACGGCAAAGAGGACAATCCCCTCCAGCGTCATTTCGTATAACTGGCTGGGATGGCGAGGCTCTGACCCGGCATGCGGGAAGATAATCGCCCACGGCACATCAGATATGCGACCCCATAATTCCCCGTTAATGAAATTGCCGATGCGACCGAACATCAAACCGAGCGGTGCGACGGTAAAGAAGCGGTCAGCTAGGCCAAGAAAGGGGAGATCATGTTTGCGGCAATAAAACCAACCGGCAATGATCGGTCCGACCATGCCGCCGTGGAACGACATCCCCCCTTGCCAGATATACAGGATTTCAATCGGGTGGCCGAGATAATAGGAAAAATTATAAAATAGCACATAACCAATGCGACCGCCCAGCACGACGCCCAGAATCAGCGTGGTAAACAGGCCTTCATAAGCATCACGGGAAACCGCTGTCTCCCATAAACCATCTTGCTGCAACAGCCTGCGCACCAGGTACCAGGTGCCGAAAAAGCCAGCGATATACATCAGCCCGTACCAATGAATGGCCAGTGGCCCGATTTGCAGCGCTACCGGATCAATGCCCGACCAAACCCAATGTGAATTCATATTAAATCACCCATAACAGCACTGCTCCAAACAGAATACGGTAGACGCCGAAAGCGACAAAGGTAAAGCGTTCCAGAAAGTGAATAAACAAGCGCATCACCAGCCATGCCGAAATAAAGGCGACTGCGAAGCCAGCGCCGAGCGCCAGCAGATTCGCACCGGTGAAGTCCTGATAATGTTTTAATAAATCAAAACCGCTGGCAGCCAGCATCACAGGCAAGGCCAGCAGAAACGAAAACTCGGCGCTGGCTTTACGGCTTAATCCGACCAGCAATGCGCCAACAATGGATGCACCAGCCCGACTGGTGCCGGGAATCAGTGCAAATATCTGGGCAAATCCAATCCAGCCGGCTTGCCCATAACTCATATCTTCCAGTCGCTGCACAGGATGTATCTTATCACGCTGGAAATACTCGATAATTAAAAAAATGAGACCGCCGACAATAAACATGATGGCGACAATATCGACAGTGAACATGGCCTTGATCTGTTTGTGAAACAGGAATCCGACCGCCCCAATCGGAATAAAGGCCAGTACCACCTTTTTCCACAAATCGATATTCGCCTGAGTCAGCACGAATCGGTTCCGATAATTGGCCACCACAGCCAGAATGGCAGCAAGCTGGATAATCACCTCAAATGCCTTGTTGCTATCGCTCTGCGGCAGACCCAGCCACTGGCTGGCGACAATCATATGGCCGGTAGAAGAAATGGGTAGAAATTCAGTGGCACCCTCGATGATGCCCAGAATTATCGCCTGAATGATATCCATGAAAGTTCCTTTTACCGGTTCAGTATTTTCTGTGTCGCCACTCTACGGTGAACATGGTTAGTGTCGAGATATGCCCAGCAGAAATTCGACATTGCCTTTGGGACCGTGGATGGGGGATTCGGTGACGCCGATGATTTCGGCATTATCTAACGTCTGGGTCATGGTTTTTACTTTAGCAATCGCAGCCTGGCGGTGTTCATCATCGCGCACCACGCCGCGATCCAGATATTTTGCATCCACTTCAAATTGTGGTTTGATCAGTGCCACGCACCAGCCTCCGGGTTTCACAAATGGCCAGGCGCAGGGCAAAACACGGGTTAGCGAGATGAAGGACGTATCGATCACCAATGCATCGACCGGTTCAGGGATCAGATCAGGGGTCAGCTTGCGTACATGCGTTTTTTCCAGATTGATGACGCGTTCATCGTGTTGCAGCCTGTAATGCAGTTGGCCGTGGCCAACATCGACGGCATAGACCTTTAGCGCCCCGTTTTGTAACAACACATCGGTAAAACCGCCCGTTGATGCGCCGACATCCAGACACGTTTTCCCTTCGGCTTCAAAGGGGAAATATTCCAGCGCGCGCTCCAGCTTGAGACCACCGCGCGAGACATATTTCAAAACCTCGCGTACTGTAATATCGGCATCTTCACGAAAAGCCATGCCCGCTTTATCAGCTTTCTGGCCATTCACATAGACCAGCCCGGCCATAATCAGGCGTTGCGCCTGATCGGCGGATTCAGCCAGCTTGCGGGCGACCAGCAGTTGATCAAGTCGCAGTTTTTTGATTTTGGGTTGCGCCAAGGAACCGTCAGGGTGCGATCAAAGGTTGCGTAAACGGGAGACGATGCCCTCCGCGTCCAGTTTAAGATCGCGCAGAATTTCTACCTGCGTGCCGTGAGCCGGAAAAGCATCGGGCATGGCGATAGGGATGAATGGGCCATGCCAGCCAGCAGTCAGCGCCAGCGCAGCAATCTGTTCACCAATGCCGCCCAAGGTGACGCCTTCTTCAACGACCACCAGCGGCTTGCCTGTTTTCAGATGCTTGCGAATGGTGTCTTCATCCAGCGGCTTGATGAAGCGCAGATTTAATAAGGTGAAGGCGCGGCCATCTTCCTTGCGCAGCGTTTCTACGGCAGACAGACAATCGCGAACGCGGTTGCCGACAGCAATGATTAAACCATCATCACCGTTTTCCAGCACTTCGGCCTTGCCGACAGGCAGCACAGCCGGTTTGGTCAGTTCAACACCATAACCATTGCCGCGCGGATAACGAATCGCCACCGGCCCGTTGATGGTCAGAGCGGTCGCCAGCATATGTTTTAACTCCGCTTCATCTTTCGGCGCCATCACCGTCATATTGGGCAGGCTGCGCATAAAGGCGATATCGAACATGCCGGTATGGGTGGCACCATCGGCGCCGACAATGCCGGCGCGATCCATGCAGAATGTGACCGGCAGATTTTGAATGCAGATGTCGTGAATAATCTGATCAAAGGCTCGCTGCATGAAGGTGGAATAAATCGCCACGAAGGGACGTTTGCCGGCTACGGATAAACCGCCAGCGAAAGTGACGGCATGTTGTTCGGCAATGCCGACATCAAAGCAGCGTTCGGGATGACGGCGGGCGAAACGCGACAAGCCGGTGCCGCCCGGCATGGCAGCGGTAATGGCGACAATGCGATCATCGGCCTCGGCCAGATCGGCCAGCGTTTCGGCGAACACTTCGGTATAACTTGGCGGCTTGCCTTCACTCTTGTTCGGCTTGCCTGTTTGCACATTGTACGGGCCTAAGCCGTGCCATGTTTCAGGATCTTCTTCGGCAGGCGAAAAGCCCAGGCCTTTTTTGGTGATGGTATGCAATAGCATCGGGCCATTCAGGTCTTTACAATTGGCCAGCGTCGGCAACAGATGTTCAAAATCATGGCCGTCAACCGGGCCGATATAACGAAAACCCATTTCTTCAAACAGGGTGCCGGGCGTAATCATGCCTTTGACATGCTCTTCGACGCGCTTGGCGGCATCGAGCGCGCCGGGCAGTTTACCCAGAATACGTTTGGCCGTGTCTTTGGCCTGCGTGTACGGCTTGCCGGTAATAATGCGCGCCAGATAGGAGGACATGGCACCGACATTAGGGGCAATTGACATTTCATTGTCATTAAGAATCACCAGCAGATTATTGTTGCGTGCACCGGCATGATTCAAGGCTTCAAAGGCCATGCCGCCGGTCAGCGCACCATCGCCAATGACGGCAATGACGTGATTGTTTTCACCGCTCAGGTCACGACCACAAGCCATGCCGTAAGCCGCCGAAATCGAGGTGGAAGCATGACCTGCGCCAAATGGATCGTGCTCGGATTCACTGCGTTTGGTGAAGCCGCACAAGCCGCCATATTGGCGAATCGAAGGGATGCCGGATAAGCGGCCGGTGAGAATTTTATGCGGATAGGCCTGATGACCGACATCCCAGATGATTTTATCGCGCGGTGAGTCAAACAGATAGTGCAGCGCAATGGTTAATTCGACGACGCCGAGTCCCGCACCCAGATGGCCGCCAATCGGTGCCAGCGTTTCGATCAGATACTGGCGCATTTCCGTTGCCAGTTGCGGCAACTGATCTTCATACAGCGCTTTGAGATCGGATACGCCACGAATTTTTTCCAGCATCGGATAGGTCACGTACTTCGCTCCTGAATATAATGCACCAGCGCCCGCAGACGTTCGCCCTGCTGCCCCAGCGGTTCACAGGCGGCAATCGCCAATTCTTGCATGTCTTCGGCCAGTTCGCGAGCCCGCTGCAATCCGAGCACAGAAACATACGTTGCCTTGTTTTGTTCGGCATCCTTGCCAGCACTTTTACCCAACTCCGATGAACTGGCTGTCACATCGAGAATGTCATCGGCGATCTGGAATAATAAACCGACCGCTTTGCCATAGCGGGAGCAGGCTTTCAGCTTCGTATCATCGCCATGCGCCCCGGCCAATAGTGCGCCTGCCTCGCAGCACCAGCGTAATAATGCGCCGGTTTTATGCAGATGAATGCGTTCAACAGCCAGCATATCCATCGTGGTATCGAGATTATCGCTGCTGCTTTGCGATTGCATATCCATGATTTGGCCGCCAACCATACCCTGACAGCCTGATGCAATAGCCAATTTATGGATCAACAGGCAACGCAGTTCGGCATTGATGGCTGATTTGGCCAGCAATTCGAAGGCTAACGCCTGCAAAGCATCGGCAGCCAGTACAGCCGTAGCCTCATCGAATTGTTTATGGCAGGTCGGATTGCCACGCCGCAGGTCGTCATCATCCATGCAAGGTAAATCATCGTGAATCAACGAATAGGTATGGATGCACTCAATGGCCAGCGCTGCAGGGATGGCCGATTCCAGTTGCGTACCGCCGCATGTGCCATAACACTCCAGCAACAGAGCCGGACGGATACGCTTGCCACCGGCCAGCAGGCTATAGCGCATGGCTGCGAGCAAATGTTCCGGCACAACAGAGATGCGCGCATCCAGCATATCGGCCAGTGCTGCTTCAACATGCGTTGCATGCGCGGCAAGAAATACAGGAGCTTGCACTTATACAGATTCGTTGGTTTGGGTGTCGCCGAGCACCTGCAAACGCTGATCGGCCTTATCCAGCAGCGCTTCGCAGCGGCGGGATAGTTTTACACCATCTTCAAAAGCAGCCACGCTCTCCTCCAGTGGCAGTTCACCCGATTCCAGTTTTTCAACCAGTTCAGTCAAACCGCTCAGTGCCTGTTCAAACGAGAGTGTATTTACGTCAATTTCTTTGCTCACAACGGCTGGCTCCTTGCCCGGAATACATATCCGAGTCGGTGGATTCTATGATGCGTTGCGCCATGGTCAACATGAAGGACAAGGGGAAGCAGAATTTTCTTTGCATTCAAGCTAGCCTGTGGCAATGCAAATCATTCACCACGATATTCAGGCTTACCCGGAATCGGTTAGCGAGCAGGAAACACTCGTTGCCGACATTCTGGCGGGTACCGGCAAGCCGAGCATTATTTTCACGCAACACCCGCCGCTTTACAGCATTGGTACATCCGGCAGCGAAACCGATGTGCTACACCGCTGTATTGATGGCGAGTCTATCGCTGTCTATCCGACAGGTCGCGGCGGCGAGGTGACCTATCACGGGCCGGGTCAGCTCGTCTGTTATGTGATTGCCGATTTAAGGGAGCAACAGGATTTGCATCGCCATGTGCACAGGCTGGAAGAAATGATCATCCGTACGTTGGCTGATTTCGATATTCAGGCGGTGAGAAATCCGCGCGGCATTGGTGTTTGGGTTGACGGTAAAAAAATCGCAGCCGTCGGGGTTCGCTGCCGTAAATGGATCACCTTTCACGGCATTGCCCTGAACATTAACCCCAACCTGCGACATTTCTCCGGCATCGTACCTTGCGGCATGAGCGATGCGCCGGTGACATCGATGCGGGCGCTCGGCTCAAATGCCAGCCGCGACGAGGTAGAACAAACTATTCGACAATATTCGGCTGAATTTATGAGCGAAAAGCGTTCGCATGCCTGATACATCGACCCGCCCCATCACCTTGCACAGCCATGTGTATCGTGGCGATAATCGTTTGCGAGTGGCGCTGGTTGGTCATCCCAACAGTGGCAAGAGTACGATTTTCCATGCCGTCGCCAGCACCCGTTACCGCACCGGAAAATTAACGGGCACCCATAAACCTTATGCCGAATGCCCGGTGCAAATCGGCGTGGATGAAATTCATCTGGTTGATCTGCCCGGCTTGTCATCGCTGCGGGGCTTGGATGGCGATGATCTCGAAGCGCTGAAATACCTGCTTTGGGGCGATGCCAGACCGTTAATTTCACGCCACGAACGCACCGAGCCGCCCGCTCCGTTTCCACGTCCGGACGTGTTGATTCAGGTGATCGATGCCAGTGCATTACAACAAAGTCTGGAACTATCGCTGGAGCTGGCTGAACTGGGTTTGCCGGTGGTCATCGCCCTGAATATGATGGATGAAGCGCATCGCAAAGGGGTTGTGATCAATGTGGATGCGCTGTCTGAAAAACTCGGCGTGCCGGTGATTCCGACGGTAGCGCTCAAAGGTCATGGCTTGGAAACACTGTTTGAACGCGTGCTGCAATCTGGCCGCAATCCAGTTTGCCCCTTGCCTGAACCGCCAAGTGCGCATATCCGGCAGTGGGCGAATCGATTGCATCAAGTGATCGACAAGCCTGAGATTAAACAGGCTTTTGCCATCCCTGCCAATATGCTGACCATGAATCTGCTGGAGCAGGATAATTATCTGCGCAGCGAGATCAAAAGCCACTTCCCGGAGGTTGCGCCGGGTATTCATGCCCTGCGTGAACAAGCGAACAGGGAACTGCCACGAACCCTGACCGAAGAGGTCAAGGCGGATCGCCATCATCGCGCCATGACCCTGTTCAACGATGTCGCCAGCAATGTCCATCAACCGAAGATCAGTTGGGAAGATCGCATGGATATGGTGTTCCTGCATCCGCACTGGGGGCTGGTTGGTTCTCTGGCCGTGTTTGCAGCCGTGTTGTTTATGGTATTTGAAGTCAGTACCGGGCTGGATGCCATGTCTTCCGCCAAACTGTCCACCATGATTGCCGCTTGGCAGCCGGATACGGCCACCGGCGTGATTGGCCGTGCTGTTGCCGATGGTTTGATTGGGCTGATCGGCATTGTTGTGCCCTATATGTTGCCGCTGGTGTTGATGCTGGTGGCGCTGGAAGAGAGCGGCATCATGCACCGGATTGCCTTTGTGGTAGATCGGTTTTTCCACGCCATTGGTTTACACGGCAGGGTCGCCGTCCCGTTTTTGCTTGGTCTGGGCTGTAATGTCCCCGCCATTGCCGCCACCCGTGCTTTGACCAGCGGGCGTGATCGGGTCGTCGCGTCGTTGTTGATTACATTTGTGCCGTGTTCGGCACGCTCGGCGGTGGTGCTGGCGCTGGGCGCAAAATATCTCGGTGCAACCGGGGTATTCCTGTTATTTATATTAAGTCTGCTGGTGATTGCCGTGCTTGGGCGTCTGCTGTCACACAGGTATCCCGAAATCAGCCCCGGCCTGATTCAGCAGATTCCGGCCTATGCATGGCCGAAGCTGCGTCCATTACTTGCATCCACATGGCAACGCACCAGAGATATCGTCACTATCGTATTGCCCTTGCTGGTTGGTGGCAGCATTGTGCTGGCGCTATTGCAATTCATGGGCGGCGATCAGATTATCAATGCGGCGCTTTCCCC
>CAZDFL010000043.1:0-10849 GCA_964504835.1 uncultured Zetaproteobacteria bacterium | reverse complement strand
GCCGTTGCGCATATCATTGCAAACATCAGACAGAAACACAGGAAGAGGGAGCAGGCCATGGCGCAACAGGATGAGCAGGTAGTTATTTCAGAATTGATGCAGAGCAGTGGCGTGAAATTCGGCACCAGCGGCGCGCGCGGACTGGCGGAGGATATGACTGATCGCGTTTGTTACGCCTACACGCTGGCCTTCATGCTGTATCTGGACAGCATCGGCGAAGTGCAAGCCGGGTGTTCGGTGGCGATTGCCGGTGACTTTCGCCCCAGCAGTCCGCGCATTATGAATGCGGTGGCCATGGCCGTGCTCGATGCCGGTTGCCAGCCGGTGAACTGCGGGTTTATCCCCACGCCTGCCGTGGCTGATTACGCTATCGGGCGGGGCATTCCCTGCATTATGGTCACCGGCAGTCATATCCCGGATGATCGCAATGGCATCAAATTCTATAAACCGGCCGGTGAAATTCTCAAAGATGATGAGCAAGCCATGACAGCGCGCAGCGTATTGATTGCTGCTGACCTGTTTGATGTGGCTGGCAGTGTTGTTGGTGAATCGGTGTTGCCGGCAGCGATAACCGATGCCGAACGGGATTTTGTGCAGCGCTATATGGATTTTTTCCCGGCGGGTTGTCTGGCCGGGCTGACTATCGGCGTCTATCAGCATTCCACAGTTGCTCGCGATATGCTGGTGGAAGTCATGCAGGGGCTGGGTGCTGACGTCACACCTCTGGGTCGTTCAGAGCGCTTTATTCCGGTCGATACCGAAGCCATACGACCTGAAGATGTGCGTCTGGCTGCCGCATGGGCCGACACATACAAGTTCGATTGCATTGTTTCCGCTGATGGCGATGGGGACAGGCCGTTGATTAGTGATGAGAACGGCATCTGGTTGCGCGGTGATGTGGCTGGCATTTTGTGCGCCCGTTATTTACAGGCTCGCTGTGTGGCTACGCCGGTCAGTTGCAATAGTGCGGTGGAAAAATCCGGCTGGTTTGAGCGCGTAGATCGCACCCGCATCGGTTCTCCCTTTGTGATTGCCAGCATGGATGCGGCGATTGCCGAAGGCGCAGACAGTGTGGTGGGTTATGAAGCCAATGGCGGTTTTCTTACTGCCACGGATATCGAACTGGATGGACGCAGGCTCGGTGCCTTGCCAACACGCGATGCCATGATTGTGCCGCTGGCGATTCTGATGCTGGCCAAAGCAGCCGGTAGCAGTATTTCCGAACTGCTGGCTACGTTGCCGCAACGCTTTACCTATAGCGACCGTTTAAAGGAGTTTCCTACTGAGCTGAGTCAGTCGCGTCTGGCCAGCCTGAAATCAGGCGATACGGCTGCCGACATTCAGGCCGCAGAAGCCATCTTCAGCGAAGTTTTCGGTTCGGTAACGTCAATTGACAGCACCGATGGCATCCGTATCACCTTCGCCAGCGACGAAGTGGCGCATCTGCGCCCCTCCGGCAACGCCCCGGAACTGCGTTGCTACAACGAAGCCGCCAGCGATGCGCGGGCAGTGGAAATGAACAAAATATGTATGTCGATTCTGGAAAGCTGGCGCTAAACACGGTGTTGCCGGGCTGCTTCATTTCTGGAGGGGGCTCAAGCTGTTATAAGCTGTAACCAATGCTGGCTGAGAGCGACAGTTGCGCATGCCTATGTGTGCCCTTGAGATGATGATCCCATGCAATTGATTCTATTGACGAGCATGACCATGCTGGCATTTGCGGCCAATTCAGTGTTGTGCCGTATGGCGCTGGCTGTAGAAACGATGGATGCAGCCAGTTTTACCGCTATTCGTCTGACATCCGGAGCCTTGATGTTGACTGTGCTGGTGTTGATACGCCCGGAATTTCGGAGGGCAGGGTGGAATAAAATCGTAACAGCAGGCAGTTGGCCTGCGGCTGTTTGGTTGTGTTTGTATGCTATCGGCTTCTCGCTGGCCTATCTGAGCGTGAGCACAGCAACCGGCGCGCTGATTTTGTTCGGTGCGGTACAACTCACCATGATGATCGCCTCGCTGATTGCCGGCGAACGGCCCGGCATGCGGGCCTGGGTGGGTTATGTTATGGCCGTGTCCGGGCTTGTTTTGCTGTTATGGCCTGGTGCCAGCGCGCCATCGTTGTGGGGTGCCTTATTGATGGCAGGAGCGGGGTTGGCCTGGGGGATGTATTCCATCCTCGGTAGAAAATCGCATCAAGCGCTGCTACAGACAGCCGGGAATTTTGTACTGACACTGCCAATGGCTGCGGTCATGGTATTGTTTTCAGTCAACAGCTTGAATGGGAATATGGATGGCGTTCTGCTGGCCGTGGCATCGGGAGCGCTGGCCTCCGGGCTGGGTTATGCGCTGTGGTATCATGTGGTCAGCAGGATAAGCGGGGCATCAGCAGCTACGGTGCAATTAAGCGTGCCACTATTGGCGGCAGTCGGTGGCATGGTGCTGATGCAGGAATCGATTTCGATGCGCCTGATGTTGACCGGCATCATGATCCTCGGCGGCATTGCACTGATGACCATGAAACGGACGGTACGAGCATAGTACGGTTATGGCTTAGTACAGGTCAGTAATACGACGAAGGGCCACACCATTGTTTCACCACGTCTGCTTCCAATCCTTGCTTAAGAACTCCTGTCAATTAATCCATTTCAACATTGATATTATGCTACTCGTTTGCCACGTACTTGCCAGATTCGGGGGCGCATTGCAACGTTCGCGGCATGCGCTGACGGAGAAATAAAGGTGCAAGGTTCAGCCTTTTGGGGGAAGCTGTTACACTGCCGCACAATTCCCGCGCAGGGTAGACTGTCGGCAGCGTGATAGCCGATAAAATAAGGGCGCGGAAAAGGAATCATTATGAACAAACATGATATACTGGCCATGTATGAAGACGCAGGTGCCTTGCTTAACGGCCATTTCATTCTCTCCAGCGGTCGCCATTCGGCGCGCTACCTGCAATCGGCGCTGGTGTTGATGAATATCGACCATGCGACCAAACTGGCGCAGGAACTGATCAGCAAAGTCGATGATGCGGAGCAGATTGATTTGGTCGTGGCACCGGCCATTGGCGGCTTGGTCATTGGTCAGGAAGTGGCGCGGTTGATGCAAAAGCCGTTTCTGTTTACCGAACGCAAAGAGGGTGAAATGCAACTGCGTCGCGGTTTTTCCATTCCCGAAGCGGCCAGAATTCTGGTAGTGGAAGATGTGATTACCACCGGTGGTTCGGTGTGCGAGTGCATGGCTGTGTTGCGTGAACATGGCGGTAATCCGGTTAAGGTGTTGGCCGTTGTGGATCGTGCTCCAGATGAAAAAGGGCGCTTTGATGTGCCTTATGCCACGGCGATTGAACTGAGTGTGGAAACGCATCCAGCTGATGGCTGTCCGATTTGCCGGGCAGGGCTGTTGCCTGCCATCAAACCGGGCAGTCGCGGGGCGGCGTAGCGTTGTGACAGAGAACACGGTGTTTGAAGATGCGCTTTATAGCGTTTGTCGGTTGGATTTAAGGAGTTTTGATGAGTGAACCAGTGTTACGTTGCTTCCCGTTTGGGGGAGTAGGCGAATTCGGTAAAAATATGATGGTGTATGCCGTCGATGATGATGCGGTTATAGTCGATTGCGGCATGGGGTTCCCGGAACCGGGTCAACATGGTGTCGATGTGGTGGTGCCGGATATCTCTGCCCTTGATGAGCTGGGGCTGAATATTCATGCGCTGCTACTGACGCATGGCCATGAAGATCATATTGGCGGCTTGCCGCATTTGTTACCGAAGCTGAAACTGCCGGTCTACGGCACCGAAGTGACCCTGGCGCTGGTGCGCAGCAAATTGACTGAGCGTGGTTATAAAGGTGATTTAAGAGCCATGCCCGAAAATGGCGATAGCGTGAAGGTCGGCCCGTTCCGGGTGGAAGGGGTGCCGGTCACGCATTCGATTATGGATGCGGTATCGATTGCCATTCATACCAGCCTTGGCGTGATTGTGCATACCGGCGATTTCAAAATTGATCCGGCTCCGATTGATGGCAGGACAACCGCCATTCATCGTTTTTCCCAGCTTGGCGATAAAGGCGTGATTCTGCTGGCTTCTGATTCCACCAATGCCACGCGCTCCGGCAGCGGCCCGTCTGAACGTGTGGTTGGCCCTGCCTTGAAACAGGCGGTCAGCCAGTGCAAGGGCAAGGTGATTGTTACCACCTTCGCCTCCAATATGTTCCGCATTCAGCAGATTGTCGATGCAGCCGTGGCCAATGGACGCAGGGTATCGGTGGCAGGGCGCAGTCTGGAACGCAATATGGATATCACCCATACGCTGAACAGATTGAATGTACCGGCCGGAACCATGGTGGATATTAAACAGTGCGCCAGCGTACCCGATTCCGAGTTGCTGATTATTGCGACCGGTTCGCAGGGTGAATCGCGGGCGGCGCTGGCACGGCTGGCGCAGGGTCGGTTTAGGGGCGTTACCATCGGTCATGGCGATATGGTGATTTTCTCATCGAGCAATATTCCCGGCAACGAACGCGTGATTGCCGGTTTATACAATCATATTTATCGGCGCGGGGCGCGCGTGATGCATGCTCGTCAGGCTCCCTTGCATGTCTCCGGTCATGCTCAGGCGCATGAATTAAAGATGATGATGCAACTGACCCGTCCGAAGTTTTTCTATCCGGTGCATGGGGAATATCGAAATCTGATCGAACATCGTGATCTGGCTCTGGCGACGGGTATTCCGCTTGAACATACCATTATCGCTGAAAACGGCCATTGCGTGGAGGTGGACGGTGAACGTATTCAGGCCGGGCCCGAATTCCATGCTGGTGCGGTATTTGTCGATGGCGAAATTCGCGATGAGATCGATGGCATCGTGTTGCGAGATCGCCGTCATCTGGCTGATGATGGCATGATTTCCGCTACCGTATTGCTCAGTCGGCATGAGGGCAAACTGCTTAATGCACCGGAACTGGTGGCGCGCGGCGTATTGCATGAAGATGTCAGTGAGGATGTACTGACCAGAGCCGCTGATGCGCTGCGCCAGTTTTTGGAGAATATGGATCGGGAATTACTGGCCGATCTGGATGTGACCCGAGAAGAGGTGCGCCTGTTTCTGCGCCGCTGGTGCAGGAAACATATCGGACGCAGGCCGATGGTGTTGCCTGTGGTGCTGGAAATCTGATGGATGTTCGTATGTTGACGCGTGAAGCGCTGGCGCTGTTGATTGCCGGTGTGGCTGTGATGCTGATGCTGGCGATGTTCAGCTTTGCAGCAGTCGACCCGTCCCTGAACCATGAAACCGGCGATGCGGCGGTGCTGAATATGGCGGGGGTGGTAGGCGCCTACGCAGCGGATTTTATTTACCAGCTGTTCGGTTATGCCGGTTGGCTGTGGCTGTTGTTATTGAGCACGCTGGCGGTACGTATCGCATGGGGAAAATCGCCGTATCTCGGTAGCTGGACATCGTTGTTCTGGTTGCCTGTGGTGTTGGCGATGGCGGCAATATTTCAGACTCATATTCCATCCGGTTCGATACTGGATGCGCTGCTGCTGCCGGCTGGAACAGGCGGTGCATTGGGTGCGATGCTGGCGCAATCGCTGTCCACACCGCTGGGTGATATTGGTCGGGATGTGCTGCTGGTGACGTTGGCGCTCAGTGGGCTGGTGGCCGCCTCGCACTGGTCATTTTTCAAGTTGATGCGCACAGTATATGCCGGTTTAAGTCTGGCGGCTGGCTGGACTCGTACCGTTGTCGGTAATATTTTCTCCAAAGCTTCGCAGCGAAAAGATCGCATTGAAGCGCGTGAAACACGCAAAGAGACGCGCAAGAAACGACCTGTTCACATTGCCGAATCGGAAGCGGATGTGGCCAAGCCTGCCAAGGTGAGCGTATCGCGCCGCGCCAAGCAGGAGCAGCAGGTTGAACTGGCTTTCAAGGAGCCTGCAGATTCCGGTTATAAACTACCCTCATTGAATATATTTGATCGCGGCGAAGGGGAGCAGCGCCAGCATAATCCGGCTGCCCTGCAGGCGATTGCACGCATGCTGGAGAAAAAATTACTCGACTACCGGGTTGAGGGACAGGTGGTTGCGGTGCAGCCGGGGCCTGTGGTGACCCAGTTTGAACTGGAGCCGGCACCCGGCACCAAAATTAATCGTATCGTGGCTTTGCAGGATGATCTGGCTCGCTCAATGGCGGCGATTAGTGTGCGCGTGGCGGGCAATATTCCCGGCAAGAATGTGATTGGTATCGAGATTCCCAATGAGACGCGTGAGATGGTGGTGCTTCATCAGGTGCTGTCGAGCCATGAATTCTCCAATAAACGTTTAAGTCTGCCGCTGGCGCTCGGGGTGGATATTTCCGGCCAGTCGGTAGTCGTAGATCTGGCCAAGATGCCGCATTTGCTGGTGGCTGGCACCACCGGTTCGGGTAAATCGGTGGCTGTGAATACCATGATTTGCTCGATTCTGATGACCAAATCACCGCAGGATCTGCGTCTGATTCTGGTTGATCCGAAAATGCTGGAACTGTCCATGTACGATGATATTCCGCATTTGCTGGTGCCGGTGGTGACCAATCCGCACAAGGCGGCCAAGGCGCTGAACTGGGCTGTGTATGAAATGGAGCGTCGCTATCAGTTAATGAGCGAAGCCAGAGTACGCAATCTGGAAAGTTATAACAAGGCGGCGGAAAAGCAGGAAGGGGCCGAGCGATTACCGCAGATTGTAATTGTTATTGATGAGCTGGCTGATTTGATGATGGTGGCTGGCAAGGAAGTGGAACAGGCTATATGTAGAATCGCCCAGAAGGCGAGGGCGGCTGGGCTGCACCTGATTCTGGCCACGCAGCGTCCCAGCGTCGATGTGATTACCGGCCTGATTAAAGCGAATTTACCGAGTCGATTATCGTTTCAGGTATCATCCAAAATCGATTCGCGTACCATTCTCGATCAGATGGGTGCGGAACAATTACTCGGCATGGGCGACAGCCTGTTTTTAAGCGGCGGTCGCAATTTGAAGCGGGTGCATTGTGCATTTGTCTCTGATGCTGAAGTGATTGATCTGGTGGAACATCTGAAAGAGCAGGGTGAGCCGGATTATCGCCAGGAAGTGTTTGAAGCGCCGAATCCGGACGATGGCGATGCAGGCGCTGGCCCCGGCGCTGAGGAACATGATGAGAAATATGATGAAGCAGCGGCGCTGATCATCGAGAAGGGGAACTGTTCGGTGTCGATGGTGCAGCGTTATTTGCGTATCGGCTATAATCGCGCCAGCCGGATAGTGGAACAGATGGAGCGTGATGGTCTGGTTAGTGCGCCGGGTTCGGGTGGTATTCGCAAGGTACTGGCGCGTTCCGAAGAAGCGGGCGGAGGTGTGCTCGAATGATACGATATACATTGATAGTACTGTCGTTACTGGGATTGTTCGCCAGCAGCGTATCTGCCGCCACGGTTAAACAGGAATGGCAAATTGACGGATATAACAACCAGAAAGGTGATTTTTTTGAACACAGTATCAAGCGTATGTCCAAACTGCCTGGTTTTTCCTGCCGCTTTGATCAGTTGATGGTGTTTAGCGATGGTGGCGGTCAGCATTATGCAGGCGACCTGGCGATTCTGAAGCCAAAGCGCTTTCGCTGGCATTATGATCAACCGTACGCGCAACTCTACCTTGGCGATGGTCAGTCGATCTGGCATTACGAGCCTGATTTGATGCAGGCGGAGCGATTGAATAATCTGGAGGCCGTTGACCCGGCGGTGATGCGTTTGTTGAACGGGCAAATTAAACTGTCTGAAATCAAGGTGTTGAAGCGGGAATATGACAAGAATCTGGATATTCGTCGTTTTCAGGTGAGCATCGAAAAATCGCCCAAGGTGTGGCTGGGTTTCTCAAAATATGCCGATCTGGTCTATATTGAACGTGAGGATATGCTGGGCAATCGTAACCGGATGCGCTTGTCGAAATGCTCTTACATTGCACCTGCGGCAAATCTATTTAGCTTCACGCCGCCTGCCGATGTGGATGTGCTGGATTTGCGTTCAAAGTAATCGGCGTTCAAAGTAATCAGGAAGTAATCAGGAATAAGGGATAGCCATGAAACGAGTTTTAATCATTGTTGCCGCCATGCTGGTCGGTTTTACTGAGGCGCATGCGGGCGGTTTTGATCAGCCCAATCAATCGGCCAGCGCCGCCGGCGTGGGCAATGCCTTTGTGGCAACGGCCAACGATGCATCCGCATTGATGTACAATCCGGCCGGCATGGCATGGTTGTCCGGTGTGTCGGTGATGGGTTCCGGGCGTTTGGATTACCGCAATTCATCCGTTAAATCAGGCACGAATGTTGCATCCAATGCCGGTATCGAGCCTTTTGTTGGTTCGATTTATGCGACATGGTCACCACGCAACAGGCGCTTGTCTGCCGGGTTTGGTTTTTCCCCCCTTTTTGCTATCAATAATGACTGGAAAGCCGCTTTCCCGAATAGGAGTGGTACCACCAAATTGACAGTTGATCATACTACACTGGATTTTGTCTATGCCCTGAATAGTGATTTGGCCATTGGTTTTGGCGGTGACTGGTATGTGACCCGAGCCAACATGACGCAGGGTGCGAAAGCCTTTAAGGGAAATGATTTCGGCGGTTTTGGTGGTCATGCTTCAGTGATGTGGAAGCCGATGCCGACATGGTCTGTCGGCGCGATGTTGCGCTCCGGCCCCACAATCAGCATATCGGGCAACAATAACAAGACGCTGTCATTCAGCTTGCCGGGTTATGCCAGTGTCGGTATCGCGCACGATTTTGCCGACGCATGGCGTCTGGAAACCGACGTGAAGTGGACACGCTGGTCGACTCTGAAAAATATGAATATTGTCAATGGCAACATCATCACGCAACCGAACCCGATGAATCTGCGTGATACGTTATCGGTGATGACCGGCCTGAGCTGGACATGGCGCGAGAATAGCCAGTTTCGTCTGGGTTATGCCTATGAACAGGGTGCCAATCGCAGCTTGAACTTCAGCCCGACCATTGCCGACCAGGATGCTCACCGCATCAGTCTAGGCGCTGGCGCAGACCTGTTCGGCGTACACATGGATGCTGCTTACCAATATGTTTATTACAGCAAAAAAACGGCGACTGGCGCTTTTGCAGGCATTTATAGAGATCGTCGACAGTCCCTGATGATGTCGGTTTCCGGTACATTTGATTAGGGACGCTAAGGTGAAACAAATAAAGCGCCTGCATGGTTCGTATCCACGCCGTGGTCATGGTTCATGGCAGGGGGCGGAAAAAACCCATGCACGCTAGGCAGGCTTCGTTACTGGAGCCCCAGGTAGCAGACGTTGCCGAGCCGCTGGCCAGTCGCATGCGTCCGCGCAGCTTGCAAGATATCGCCGGTCAGCAGGCGTTGACCCGGCCTGATTCGTGGTTTTCAGCCATGATTAACGAGGGACGCTGTTGTTCCTGTTTGTTCTGGGGGCCGCCCGGCGTTGGCAAGACCACGCTGGCCTCATTGATGGCCGAAGCGGCTTCATTACCCTTTTCGCATTTATCCGCCGTATCGGCTGGCAAGGCGGAGATTCAGGCGGTGGTCAAACAGGCCCAGAGCGAGGGGCGCACATGGCTGTTGTTTCTCGATGAAATTCACCGTTTTAATAAAGCACAGCAGGATGTGTTGCTGCCCTATATTGAAGACGGTACATTAATATTGGTCGGTGCGACGACCGAAAACCCTTCTTTTTCACTGAATAATGCCTTGCTGTCACGGTGTCGGGTGATTGTGCTCAAGGCGCTGGAAACAGGCGAAATCGAATCAATTCTGAGCCGTGCCTGCACCTATTTGCAACAGCAGTCGCCTGCTTTTGATGTGGCAGTCGATGCCATCGAGGAACTGGCTGGTCATGCCGATGGCGATGCGCGTTATGCCCTGAATGCACTGGAAGCCTTGTTTGCTGCAGATGCACATCGGCACTGGACAAAGCGCGATACCGCTGCACAAAGTTTACAACGTTCGGCGCGCTATGATCGCGATGGCGATGCCCATTACGATTTGATTTCAGCCTTGCATAAATGCGTACGGGATTCCGATGCCGATGCGGCCATTTATTGGCTGGCACGTATGCTGGAGGCGGGCGAGCAACCTTTATATATTGCCCGGCGTCTGATTCGCATGGCCACCGAGGATATTGGTTTAGCTGACCCGAAAGCATTAAATGTGGCGCTGGATGCGCACCGCATGTTTGAGATTCTCGGTTCGCCCGAAGGCGAGCAGGGATTATTTGAAGCGGTCATTTATCTGGCTCTGGCAGCCAAGAGCAATGCAGCTTATGTGGCCGAAAAGGGCGCGCGCAAGCTGGCCAGACAAACGCAGCACAGTGAGGTGCCCATGCATTTGCGCAATGCGCCGACAAAGCTGATGAAACAGGTAGGCTATGGCGATGGTTATCAGTATGCCCATAACAGCAAGGATGCGGTGGTGAATCAGCAGCATGTCCCCGATGGCGTAGCTGTGGCGGGATTGTATGCGCCCAACGGACGCGGTTTTGAACGTTCACTGAAAGAGCGTATGGACTGGTTGCAACAACGCAAGGCAAAGGAGGGGAGCGTATAAATGGTTCGGCAACTGACAGCGGTGGCGATTGGCGGAGCGGCAGGCGCGGTGATGCGCTGGCTGATGGCATCCGGCATTCAGAAAATGGCTGGCGGCGCGTTCCCTTGGGGTACGTTTGCAGTTAATGCGCTGGGCAGCTTTTTGCTCGGATTCCTGTTTGTCTGGCTGATTGAACGCTCGACCGCCAGCGATCTGGTCAGACTGGCCATTACGGTTGGTTTTATGGGGGCGTTTACGACCTTTTCGACTTATTCAC
>CAZDFL010000042.1:0-11194 GCA_964504835.1 uncultured Zetaproteobacteria bacterium | reverse complement strand
CAAATCTACCTGCATACCCAAGCCCCCTGTTTTTAAGCGGATTCAAAACATGCGCCATGGCTTTCTGGTTGTCAAACCGTGCCGCCACGCCCCTTCACACTTGATGCCTCTGAGAATAAACTGATTTCATCGGTGTAAGCCAGTGCCTGCTCGACTGTTGTTGCGGCTATTTTCTTAACCACGTCAACAGATGCCATTTATGTTAGCCTTGGCCACTTGAAACTGAGATATACAATCACATCAACGCTGCCAACAACGCTTATAGCGCTATCCCTATGGCTGTGCTTATCGTGCTCTGCGCTGGCGGAGGAATGGGTAGCGGCAGGCTGGCAACAGATTTCCGCTAACCATGATGATCAATCGCTGGCAATCTGGCAGAAGGGTGTTAATCAACTCGATGACAAACGCTTACTTGCCTCTCTCGGCGTCTATGCGCATTTCCCCTATGCCGTGGATAAACTCAAGCAGGTCGGCCCCTCGAATGGCGCGTTTATTGTCCGCCGCAATCAGCAAGGCAGGATGCTCTACTACGTTCTCAGCATGCGTCAGGTTCCTGTTGAGCGAAGCAAACGCCAACTTGAACTGGCCGACCTGAAACAGGCTGCCGGCATCACAGGAACTTTACTGGCTGTCGAAGCCGGAACGATAAAATTGCAACCTGTACCCACTGACTATTTCTCCAAAGCCATCGCCAAGCCTGTTTTGAAAAAAACCACGCCGACAACAGTGACCATGGCTACACCGGAAAACAGCTTTTCTATCAATCGATTTGAAATCAGCGGCAATCAACATATCTCAACCGATATCATTCTCATGAGCTTGCGCGATTTCTACGGTTCCGACAAAACCCCTGCGGATTTACAATCCATCAAAAATCAGATTATTGAAATCTACCGCATGTCGAAGATTTACAATGTACAGGTATCAACCCCGCAACTGGTTGATGATACGGTTCGCTTCACCATCAGAGAAAAATAACGCCGGCGCAATAATGACTTTTATCGAAGTTATTATTTATTGACCAGTAGTTCCAGCCTCTCCTGTTCACCTTTGGTCACTGGCGTCAAAGCGGTATCGGTATAATCAAAGGCAGTCGGGTCGGCCTTGATGCGGCGACGCACCTTGGCGAATTTGAGCACCATAGCAGCAATACCGACATGACCACGCACCACTTCCCACACACGGCGCGGATAAAACACCAACGGATTCTCAATCGGCAAGCCCGGCCTGCGGTCGCGGCGGTATTTGTGGCGAAAATAACCACCCTCCAGCGGATGCAAGCCTTCAAAACGGTGGCAGCCATAGAACCACAACATCAGAGTCATCATTTTGCCCACGCTGATACCCGAAGCAAATGCACGCTTCAGCACCGTCTCAATATGTTCCGGCGTATAAAAAGCATCCCAGGCCTGATGATAAACTGCTTCCCACTGCTCACGGCTCATATTTGCATGTGCGGTGGTGACATGGTTCAGGTCATATTTGTTCATATCCGGATCCATCCACGTGCCATGGCGGTGTAAATCCTGATGATCGGCTGAACCGGGTAACGGTGTCAGGAAAAAGAACTCCAGCAAATCCACCGGTAATTCGCGTTTGATAACCTCGATATCAGCCAAAATCTGCTCCGGCATATCACCCGGGAATCCCAGAATATAGCCGGCGCAGGACATTACGCCGACGTTACGCCATGCCTGCATCAGCTGGCGATATTCAGAAATTTTGTTTTGTTTCTTCCCGGCAGCCTTGAGATTGTCCGGATTAATGTTTTCCAGCCCGATAAACACGCGGCGCACACCGGCCTTGCCGGCCTTTTCGATAAAATGGGCAATCTTGTGACACATTGTATCCACCTGAATGGTCAGGCGAATGGAAATGCCATCGCGCTCCTGAATCATAATCAGGCGATCAAAGATTTCTTCCCAGTCGCGATTGCGAGCAAAATTATCATCGCTGATGAAAAAACGGGTCACCCCCTGCTCGGCATTCCTGAGTATAATCTTCTCAATATCATCGGCCGTTCGCCGTCGGGATTTACGCCCTTGCACATTGATAATTGTACAGAAACTGCACACAAACGGACAACCGCGCCCGGCGTCAAAACTGGTTACCGCGCCCATTGAGCGCTTGACAATATCGGCAGGCAGAAATGGCACAGGTTGCTGCTCTATGCAGGGCAAATCAGTGAGATAGTTATACAACGGCAGCATGGCGCCGACATACGCATCCCTGAACACCTCGTCTAGCCGCCCTTCCGCCTCACCGGCAAACAGGGAAATGCCCAGATCCTGCGCCTGACGAATATCCTCAGGCAGTTCGGGCAACATCGACAAACAACCGCTGATATGAAACCCGCCAATACACACCTGAATACCTGCCTGCCTGAATAGCCTGGCCAAATCCATGGTGCGCGGAAACTGGTTGGACTGCACGCCAACGAAACCGACCAAACCGTTACCGGCATCCTTGATTTGTTTGATAATCTGTTTCACCCGAATACGCGTATTGGTTTCGTCAAACGCATCGACACAAATATCCACATCATCGCCCAACGCACGGCGTTCAATGACATCCTGGGTCAGGCCATACATCGCAGCCAGTGTATTGGAGGGTACGATTGATCTGTGCCACTGAATTACATAACCGTCATCATCATAGTGCGACGGCTTAATCAGCACCACGCGAAACTGTTTCTGTTTACTGTTCATACGCATCCCCCCTGCTGTCGAGCACAACCTGATATAGCTGTCTATGGTATCATAAATCCAGCGTCAGACTGGCCGGATATTCCAGCGCCTCTTTCACCGCCACCAGAAAACGAACCGCATCGGAACCGTCAATTAAACGATGATCATAAGAGAGAGCCAGATACATCATCGGTCGAATCACCACAGCATCATTCAGCGCCACCGGCCGCTTCTGAATATTGTGCATGCCGAGTATGCCGCTCTGCGGCGGATTGAGTATCGGCGTGGACAACATCGATCCGAAAATGCCGCCATTGGTAATTGAGAACGTCCCCCCCTTCAAATCATGCGGGGTTAAACCGCCGTTTCGCGCCTTGTCGGCCAGGCTGGCAATACCCTGCTCTATTTCCGCCAGACCCAGCCCGTGCGCATCGCGCAAAACCGGCACCACCAGTCCTTTTTCGGAACTCACCGCAATGCCGACATCCACATAATTGTGATAGACGATATCATCGCCTTCGATATAGGCATTCAGCGCCGGGTATTGCGATATAGCCTGACTCACCGCGCGCACAAAGAACGACATAAAACCCAGTTTTACCCCGTGTTTTTCCTGAAACGCTTTACCAAACCTGCTGCGCAAATCCATCACGGCCTGCAAATCCACTTCGTTGAATGTGGTCAGCATGGCCGCTGTGTTCTGGGCGCTTTTTAAGCGTTCGGCAATACGCTGACGCAAACGACTCATCGGTACCCGCTCTTCGCTGCGCTGACTGGGCAAGGCCAGCGCTACCGGCGCAGGCGCTTTTGCTGCTCTGGTCGGCTTTGAAACCGGCACCGGTTTTTCGATGACAGGTTCAGGTGTTGGCTTGACCGGCTGTTCCGGCTGCGCAGCTGGCGTTGTTTCTTTCACGACCGGTTGCACGCTGTCATCGATGATGCCAATCACCTCTTCCGGCTCGACCGTGGCATCAGCCTGCTTGAACACGCTTTTAAGCATGCCGTTATCCAGCGCGGTAATTTCCATGGTTATTTTATCGCTTTCGATTTCCGCCAGCACATCATCGACGGCAACCATATCTCCCTCGTTCTTCAACCATGCCACCAGCGTTGCTTCGGTTTCCGATTCACCCAGACTCGGCACCTTGATTTCAATATCCGCCATCGTTACTTCCTCTCCAGTTTCTTGTCCGATAATGCGGCATCGAGCAACGCCGCCTGTTCTTCCTTGTGCCGTTTGGCTGAACCCACCGCAGGCGCTGCTGCCGCAGGCCTCGTGATGTCGTAAATTTTCTGTTTGGGCAGCAGTACCCGACGAATCGGACTGTTCAGTGCCAGCCACGCGCCCTGATTCTTCGGCTCTTCCTGTACCCAGGTCACTTCTTTAACCCCGGCATAGCGTTCGATTTGTTCGCTTACCTGCGCATAAGGGAACGGGTATAAGCGTTCGATACGAACGATGGCAATATCTCTGATGTTGCGTTCATGACGCTCTGCCAGCAAATCATAATACACCTTGCCGGAGCACAGAATCAGCCGCCGGACTGTTGACGGCTCGATATCCGCATCGGATTCCGACAACACCGGCTGGAATTGACCGGCGCTAAAATCATCGAGCCTGGAGAACGATAGTTTGTTGCGCAGCATGCTCTTCGGACCCATCATAATCAGCGGCTTGCGCACCCGGCTCATCTGCTGGCGGCGCAACAAGTGAAACAGCTGCGCCGGCGTCGTCGGATTCACCACCAGCATATTCTTCTCGGCGCACAATTGCAGATAACGTTCGAGCCGTGCGGATGAATGCTCCGCCCCCTGCCCCTCGTAACCATGCGGCAACCAGACCACCAGGCCGGACATGCGTTTCCACTTGGTTTCACCGGCAGCGATAAACTGATCGATCACCACCTGCGCCACATTGGCAAAATCGCCATATTGCGCTTCCCAAATGACCAGCGCCCGAGGCTCGGCCACCGAATATCCATATTCATAACCGAGTACGGCCATTTCAGACAGCATGCTGTCAATCACAATAAAATGCGATAAGTCGCCGTTTTCCACCTGCCTGAGCGGCACCATCGACTTGCCGGTTTTCTGATCATAAACCACGGCATGACGGTGGAAGAATGTACCGCGTCCGGAATCTTCACCGGATAAACGCACCCAGCCGCCTTCATTGACCAGTGTCGCATAAGCCATGGTTTCGGCGCAACCCCAGTCGATCGGCTCATGCCCAAGCATCATCTGCATGCGGCTCTCGTAGATTTTTTCTATGCGGGGGTGCAGATCAAATCCCGCTGGCAACAAATGCACCCGATGCGCCAGTTCGCTTAATATCACCGGTGCAACGGCTGTATCGGGCTCTTCATCGCTGTCGCGTAAATAGCCGCCCCAGCGCCCTTGCAGACTGTTAATTTGCGCCGGAGGCTGCTCTTTGGATCGGCGCATCTGTTCAAGACAGTTGCGATAGGTTTTCACCATGCTGTCGCTGTCTTGCAGTGTCAGCACACCATCGGCAATCAAACGATCCCGGTAGACCGATTCAACCGTCGGATGCTCGGCAATGCGGCGATACATTAACGGTTGGGTCACTTCCGGCGAATCCGCTTCATTATGGCCATGTCGCCGATAACAAACCAGATCAATGACCACGTCCTCGCGGAATGTATTGCGATATTCAAGCGCAATCTCGATAGCCAGACAGCAGGCTTCCGGGTCATCGCCATTGACATGCAGGATCGGCGCATGCACAACCTTGGCAATATCGGTGCAATAGGTGGTGGAGCGCGCATCATGCGGATTTACTGTAAAACCGATCTGATTGTTGACGACTATGTGGATAGTGCCGCCAATGCGAAAACCACGCAGCTTGGACAACTCCATCGATTCGGCCACCACGCCCTGACCGGCAAAGGCAGCATCGCCATGCACCAGCACATTCATCACTTCACGTTTGGTTTTATCCTTACGGCGGCACTGGCGCGCCCGCACGCTGCCCATCGCTACCGGCGTAATAATCTCCAGATGCGACGGATTGAAACCCAGTGATACATGCACCACGCCGCCCGGCGTCGAGACATCGGAAGAGAAACCCAGATGATATTTCACATCGCCCTGACCAATGGCTGTTTCTTCCAGCTGCGCGCCCTCAAATTCGGAAAAAATATCCGACAGCGACTTGTTCATAATATTGGCCAGCACATTCAAGCGGCCACGATGCGCCATACCCAGTATGATTTCCTTGGCGCCATGCCCGCCTGCTTGTTGAATCAGGGTATCGAGCATCGGAATCAGGCTTTCGCCACCTTCGAGCGAAAAGCGCTTCTGACCAACATAACGGGTATGTAGAAAACGCTCGAATTCTTCGGCATGCATGACACGACCGAAAATATGCTTGCGTGTATCGGTATCGTAATTTGGCGTCGAACGCACCGCTTCGAGCCGATTCTGAATCCAGTGTTTGCGGGCTGAATCGGTGATATGCATAAACTCGGGGCCAATATGGCCACAATAGGTGTCGGTCAGCAGGGAGATAATATCGCGCATGCGCATCTGTGTGCCACCGGCCAGATCACCGGCAGGAAAAGTGTGATGCAAATCCCGTTCCGACAAACCGTAATACCCCAGCTCAAGTTCCGGGCTGGGGGGGCGGGGATCGAGATGCAACGGATCGAGATCAGCGTGCAAATGCCCGTGTACCCGGAACCCGTGAATCAGATAAAAGGCACGCGAGGGGTATTCGATATCATCCTGAGTACGATGTGCAATCGGCTGACTACTGCGCCCGACAATCGGTGCCATGCGTGCCAGCATCTCTCGATGACTGGAATCCTGATTTGTTGTTGATTGTTCTGCTTCTGACTCTGACAGGAGGGCAAAATACTCAGCCCATTCAGCCGACAACGAGGCAGGATCACTGCGATACTGCACATAAAGCTCTTCCAGATATGTACTGCCCGCACTCCATAACTCATCGTCGGTGGTAGGTTGAAACTGCTCCGATTGACTCACATTCCCTCCGGATTTCTGTAGACCAATGCATTCGATAAACACCTTACTCTAGTCCCTAACCCGGCATAGCCGAAACCAAGCAGGAACATCTTGAACCACAGAGTACACAGAGATCACAGAGAAGGTCAAAATCTTTATGTTTTGGTTTTCTCTGTTTGTCCTCTGTGCTCTCTGTGGTGAGAATCTTTTGATCGTTTGTATTTTCGATTATTATTTACGTTCATTCGCGTCCATTCGCGGTTCGCTTGTCTTATGTTAACCATAGCGCAATCGATACCATAACAAGCCCAGATATTCGTGCAATCCATCTGCCGAATCGGCCATCACATTCCAGCGCGGCAGCCAGCTTCTGATATCATAAGGCTCTCTTTCGACAACATAATCACACGGTGCGGCCATCACTTCAAAACCATTCTGCTCAAAGGCCCAGACCGAGCGCGGCATATGCCATGCTGTCGTGACCAGCACAATGCGGTTGATTCCTCTGTCTTTCAGAATACGCTGCAGGTTGGCCGCATTTTCCCAGGTATTATTGGCTTTTGTTTCCATGTGAATGACGGATTCGGGCAAGCCAAGGCGCATCAGCATTCGTTGCATCAGCAAGCCTTCCGGCTCTGATGTTTCGGATAACACCACGCCGCCTGTGGTATAAACATCCAGCCCTGTTTGCTGCGCCAGATGTGCAGCATAGACTGTTCGCACCAGAGCATATCGGGATAACACATCACGCCCGCCATATTCCGGCGCTTTTTCATTGATACCGCCGCCAAGCAGGACAATCACATTTTTTTCTCTGTTAAGCTGTGCTACTGAAACAGTGTCAGAGGCAAAGGCAGGATAGTGATTCTCCAGTGGTGACAGCAATGCATCACGCACCGGCTCAGTAGATAACGACCATAATAATAGCAGCGACAAAGCCACCAGCCCCCTGCCCCAGCGGGCTTTCCAGCCCACCAGCCCGATGACCGCCAGCACAATCAGCCCTCCCGGCGGCAGCAATAGCTGGGAGACTGCTTTGCTAATTAATAAACTCAAAAATGATACTCCGAATCAGAGCAGTGACGATGCAGGGAGAAACCTGTCAGCCATCAGTTATCCAGATCATCTTCTTCGTCATCAAAAACATAGTGATATGGGGCTGAAAGAACATCCATCGTTGTTGTCATGCCAGAACGAACAATGGCGCATGACGACAACATAAACAGTGATAATAAAAGTACGATCAATAAACGCATGACTGACACCTCAATATTTTATTTCCGGCTTTACTATGCAAAGAACGGCAAAAAAATCAATGCAATTTGCTAACACATTATTCAAATCAGCTTGAGCAAACCCTTCATGACCATGTCGGTGTGACTGATAATGCCGACGACCTTACCGCAATCCACCACCGGCGCACGCGATAAACCAAGTCGGCCAAACAATGAACTGGCATAGCGGATATCCATATCGGGATGCACTGTGACAGCAGGCTTGGTCATCACTTCATAAATACTGACCCGATCCGGCGAACGGTTCGCCGCCAGCACATGGCGGGCAATATCGGCAATCACCACAATACCGTACTCATCATGCGCATGCCGTTTATCAACAATCAGACATTTGGTTTCAACATGCCGCATCACCGCCAGCGCCTGCCGCACCGAGGCAACCCCTTCCACCATATCGTATTCTTTTTTCATCACATCCTTGACAGTGATGATGCCTTTGCCAGCCGGATCGATATTGATTTCCTCTTTCATAGCTTCTCCTCCACTTCATCCATCAAACACATAATTTGACCGCCAAGCCCAACGGCATCTTCAACATCAACCTGAAAGGCCACGCCAGAACCGGGATCATCTTCAAAGCCTGCTTCTGCCGCAATTTGTTCAAGAATATTGCGACTCAAATGTTCCTCAACCAGAAATAGTACCATGTCCCGCTGCGCCTCCAGCGCCAGACCAAAGAATGTTTTTTTCGGATTCAGACCTTCGCCACGAGCATCGCCGACCACCGTGGCACCGGTGGCACCAGCCTTTCGCGCTGCAGTCATAACCTGATCCGTTTTGGTATCCGCCACCAGTGCAATCAATAATTTAAAGCGCATCACTATCCTCCGTCTTTGTTTCACTATCTTTTCTGCGTTGCTCCAGCCAGCGACTCACCTGAGCATAACCCATCACGCTCATAATCGGAAATACGCTGGCAAATGCGATCAGCCCAAAACCATCAATCAGCGGGCTTCGACCCGGAATAGTCTGCGCCAGCCCAAGCCCAAGCGCTGCCAGTAATGGAACCGTAACCGTCGATGTGGTCACACCGCCCGAATCGTAGGCCAGCGGAATAATCATGGCCGGGGCACGCGTGGTCTGGGCAATCACCACGATATACGCCACCATAATATACAACCATAAATCAGTGCCGGTTACGATACGATAGCAGCCAATCGACACACCGATGGCCACGCCGAGCGATACGGCCAAGCGCAGCCCCCAGGCCGAAACTGCGCCGCCGGACACCTGTTCGGCTTTCATGCCAACGGCAATCAAAGCCGGTTCGGCCAGCGTCGTGGCCAGCCCTATTGCAAATGCAAAGGCATAAACCCAGCCGAAATGTTGCCATTGCACTGCCGTGATGGTCGATGCTTCTGCGCCATACAAAAAAGCAGGATCAGTTAATTGCGCCGCCATCACTTCGCCGAGCGGAAAAATCGCTTTCTCCAGCCCCATCAGAAACAGCGCCAGACCCAGCAGCACATAAACAAACCCGCGTACCACACGCCAGCTATTGGCAATCGGCTGGCGCAGCACCAGCAACTGGAAACCGAGCAGTACACCAGCAATAGGAATCACATCGCGCAATGTGGATTGCAAGGTATCGGCGAACTGAATAATCAAATTCACAGGATCAACATGCCGTAGGCCATCACGAAAATCATGGGCATCAGCGAAGCAAAGGCAATCAGGCCAAAGCCATCGAGCAAGGGATTACGACCGCGAATGGATGATGCCAGACCAATACCGAGCGCGGTGACCAGCGGTACAGTAATGGTGGATGTGGTGACACCACCGGAATCATAGGCGATGCCGATAATCTCTTTTGGGGCAAACATGGTCATCACCACCACTACAAGATAACCGGCCATGATGCAGAAATGCACCGGCCAGCCGGACAGAATCCTCAATACACCGAGCACAATGGCCGTACCGACAGACAGGGCAACCGTTAGTCGCAAACCATTGGCATAGCTGTCCATAGCTGCATCTGTCGCACCGATCATACCGCTATCGGCAGCGATTTTGGCCGCCTTGCCAGCCACGGCAATCAAGGCCGGTTCGGCCACCGTGGTGCCAAAACCAAGCAAAAAAGCAAAGCTCAGCAGCCAGTAAATATTGCCTTTTTTGGCAAAGGCATGCGCCATCGCCTCACCGAGCGGAAACATGCCAATCTCCAGCCCGCGCACAAACAACGCCAGCCCGACCAGCACCAGCGCCAGCCCGACCAGCATTTCCTGCAAGTTGGGAATCGGTTGTCTGAGCACCAGCCCCTGAAAGAACAGGATGACCAGCACAATAGGAGCCAGATCACGCGCCGCCGAAAACAGCGGATGCAGAGCCTCCAATACAGCTCTGGAAATCCTTGCCACCCTCGCCTGCTTCACCGCAACATACCCACCCCTTGTCCACCTGCCGGAACGGTTACAGACTGTAGCCAAACAATCACCTTACGACAACAATCACACATTGCATCATGGGAGCCGTGTCTTGCTAACCCGGTGCCGGGCAAATCAATGTGAAACACCTTCTCTGAAAATCACCTTGATAAACGTCATCCATAAAATATACAGATCAAAATGCAGACTCCGCCGCTGTAAATACTCTGCATCCAAATCAACTTTCTGAGGAATGGGTAGCTCATCGCGCCCATTGATTTGCGCCCAGCCTGTCACGCCCACAGGCAGCACATGCACACCTTTTTCAGTGCGCAAGGCAATCAAATCATGCTGATTATACAGCGCGGGACGGGGCCCGACAAAACTCATATCCCCTTTCAACACACACCATAATTGCGGCAGTTCATCCAAACTCGATTTGCGTAAAAAATCACCAATGGGTGTAAGTACACTTTTGGGATCTTCAAGCAAATGCGTTGCTACGGCAGGTGTATCCACCTTCATACTACGAAATTTCGGCATAGAAAAAATATGATTATCTCGCCCCACCCTATCAGACCAATAGAGCACGGAACCCTTAGATGTGAGCTTGACCAACAAAGATACAACAACCATAGGAAAAAAAACAAGAACTAACACAACAAAACAAAGCACGATATCAAATAAGCGTTTCATGTTATAATACTTCCCTGTTTTTTTGGATAAAACTCCATATTCATTTGTCTTCCAAGCTTTATTAAAGCAAGTTCTGCTTCATATTTCGCTATTGAATAAGGATCATGCGGACGAGGCTCATACAGCGAATGGATTTTGCATAACAATGCCTGAGTAAAACTGACTG